>CAMCYM010000016.1 GCA_945883885.1 Chryseobacterium gleum | reverse complement strand
CGCCATCGAAATCTGCGCAGAGGTCGCGCGGCCTGCGTCGCGCAACTGACCGAGCCGGAACGTAAGCAACTGGGCCTTCGTGATTTCCGTGATCATCTCCGCGAGCTTCTTCTGCTGCAGCTGGAACCCACCGATGGGCCGGTCGAATTGGATGCGCTCCTTCGCATACCGCAACGCGACGTCGTAGCAATCGAGCGCGGCACCGATGGCGCCCCACGCGATGCCGTAGCGGGCGGAATCGAGGCAGCTCAACGGCGCCCCGAGGCCATCCCGGCCGGGCAGGATGTTCGCCTTCGGCACCCGGACATTGTCAAAAATCAACTCCCCGGTATCGGAGGCCCGCAGGCTCCACTTGCCGTGCATGGTGGGGGTGGAGAACCCGGCCATGCCGCGTTCGACGATGATGCCCTTGATCCGGCCTTCCTCGTTCTTCGCCCACACCACCGCGAGCTGCGCGAACGGCGCATTTGAAATCCACATCTTCGCCCCGTTCAGGATGACGTGGTCGCCGTCCTCGCGGAAGTTCGTCGTCATGCCGCCCGGATTCGACCCATGGTCTGGCTCGGTCAAGCCGAAGCAGCCCATCCACTCTCCGCTGGCGAGCTTCGGCAGGAACTTTCGGCGTTGCTCTTCCGAGCCGTATTTCCAAATCGGGTACATCACCAGCGAGCTCTGCACCGACGCCGTGGACCGCAGCCCGCTGTCGCACCGCTCCAGCTCCTGCATCAGGAGGCCGTAGGCAATTTGATCAAGGCCTGCCCCCCCGTATTCCGCAGGGATGTAGGGCCCGAACGCGCCGATCTCGCCAAGTCCCGGCAGCAAGTGCTTCGGGAACGAACACCGCTCCGCCGCATCCTCGATGATGGGGCTAACTTCCTTCTTGACCCAGGCCCGGGCCGTCTCACGAATCAACTTGTGCTCCTCCGTGAGCAGGTCGTCGAGCAGGTAGTAGTCGTGCCCTTGGTACAGATCTGTGCGCATGGTACAAAGATACGGGGGGCGAGTCCGCCCGCGCCGTTACCGGGCCGTGGATTCGTAAGCGGCGTCCACGAGCAGCCGTCCCTGGCGGTATGCATTGACCGCTAACACATCCACGCGCTCGTTGCGTGGATCGCCGTTGTGCCCGCGCACCCAATGGAACGTCACCCGGTGCCGGTCGTGCACCTTGAGCAGCCGTTCCCACAGGTCGGGGTTCTTCTTGTCCTTGTACCCGACTTTCCGCCACTTCCTCACCCAGCCCTTGTTGATCGCGTCCACGACGTACTTCGAATCGGAGTAGACATGCACCTCGAGCCCGTCCTTCGTCAACGCTTCGAGGCCCACGATCACCGCAAGCAACTCCATGCGGTTGTTCGTCGTGAGCCTGTAGCCCTGGCTGATTTCCTTCTCGTGCGGACCAAACTGAAGCAACACGCCGTACCCGCCAGGTCCCGGATTGCCGCTCGCCGCCCCGTCCGTGTACAAGATTACATGCGCCATGTGGCCACTTCGCGTTCGACGGCTGTCGGATAATGAGCGTGTTCGAGTTCCAGCACCTTGGCCGCGATGGCATCGGGCGTGTCCGTGGGCGTGAGTGGCGTCCGGGCCTGGAAGAGGATTTCGCCGCGGTCGTACTCCCCATTCACCCGGTGCACCGTCATCCCACTTTCCCGCAAACCTTCCCGCTGAACCGCGGCATGCACCGCCTCATGCACATGCATCCCGTACATCCCTTGGCCCCCGAAATCCGGGAGCAAGGCGGGGTGGATGTTGAGCACGCGGCCCGGAAACTGGGAGAGGAAGGCATCGGGCACGTGCAGCAGAAATCCAGCCAGGACCACGCCATGCACGCCCCCTTGCTTCCACCGGTGTCCCAACGTGCCGTCGGCGAGTTCCGACGCCTGAATGCGTTCGACCTCGATTCCCAGCGGACGCAGCCTCCCATAGACACCTGCGCGCACTTCCGGTCGGTTGCACCCGACGACGGCAATTTCTGCCACGGGGGAAGCCGCGAAGTGCCGGCACAATACCTCTGCGTTCGAGCCCGAACCCGACGCCAGAATCGCCAGCTTCACCCGCGCAGCGCTCACCGTGAACTGCTCATCGCATCTCGGCCCTCGAGCGCTTGCCGCGCTTCGTTGACCTGCGCTTCGAGCTCCTTGAACAATGCTGAATTCGGGTGGTAGACACGGAGAACCTGCAGGATGCGGTCCGCCATCTGCGTCGCCAGACTTTGCTCGCGCGCAGCAGCGGCGGCATACTCCCCGTCGAGGGATGCCAGGTACTGCATCATTTGGACTTGCTGCTCAATGAGCCCGCGGGAAAGCGACTCGTGCAACTCAGTGGCCCGTGCGAGCTTTTCCTTCGACATGCCCGCCGAGTACTTCGCCTTCGAGGTGTCCGTGCAGGTCAACTCACTGAGCTGTTCCTGGATCGGCAGCACGACGCGCGAATACGGCACATTCGAAACCGGAGTTACCGAAAGCAGTTTCTCAAGCACATCCACCGCACGCGCGCCATCTCCTGCGTCCATGAAGGCCCCCGCGAGGTTCGAGATTTGCAGACGCAGGTTCGTCACCATCCGCCGGTTGTTCTCGTCCAAATACACCCCACGGCCCTCTGTCCGCTCCATGTTGCCCCAGTGCCATTGCTCCATGACGCTGCGGTACATCTTGTCTCGCGCTACCCCGCCCAAGGCATTTGGGTTATCCGACGGCGGGTACTTCACAGGGACCAGCCGGTAGGCAAGCCCCTCGAGCCGGAAGTGGTCTTCCAGTCCGATGTACGCATCGGGACCGGTCGTGACCGCAAAGTAGATGGGGCGTTCCCAGTTGTTCGTGGCAATCATGTCGAGGAGCGCGAGCTGGCCCTTCAGGATGTACTGCCGCGGGTTGCCCGATTCATCGTCGATGGTCCAGGTCATCGTATCGGTGAAGTACGCCCAATCCTCTTCGTTGAGGAAGCCCAATTTCTGGACCTGCGACCGGTCCACCGGCAAGGTGAACTGCGAACCCGGCAGGTAGGCATAGGTCTTTCCACGGCCGTAATCCTGCACGTCCGCATCGTCCAAGGCCACTTTGAGGGCCTCGTGGAGGTTGACCGACTCCGGTCCTCCGGGAGCCGTGCGCTCGAGCAACACCACATCGCGGGTGCCCTGACGGTACTTTTCCTCGTCCATGGAAATGGGAAGCGGGGCACTTTCGTAGGTCCGCTTCTTCATTTGGTCCACATACCAGTCGGTGTTGAGCAAGCTCAAATTGCAAATCCGCACATCCGTCCGGTAGCCTTCTACTTCCTGCACGTACCACAGCGGGAAGGTGTCATTGTCCCCGTTCGTGAAGAGGATGGCATTCGGCTCGAGCGAGTCGAGGTAGTTTTTTGCAAAGTCCACTGCGGTCCGGCGGTGCGAGCGGTCGTGGTCGTCCCAGCCGTCTGCGGCCATCACAGCGGGAACGATCAAGGACACGCCTACAAGCAGCGCACCGGCCACGGGCCCCTTCTTGTCCACCTGCCCCACCGCATAGGCGAGGGCAAACAATGCAGCCGCAACGGCACCTACAAAGAGGGCCGACATCCCGAGCGCCCCGCCTCCACCGAGCACCGCACCAGCTCCCCAGAGTACCGCGCCGGTGCCGAGGGAACCGGCGACCACGCGTCCGAGGTCTTTTGCGTCCATGGACCGCGCGGCTTCGACCAAGGCGTAGACGCCGAGGCCTACCCAAATCGCAAACGCATAGAACGAGCCCACGTAGGCATAGTCCCGTTCGCGCGGCTGAAGCGGGTACTGGTTCAAGTACACCACGATGGCCACCCCGGTGAGCACGAAGAGCGACATCACCACCGTGAATTGCTTCGGATCGCGCACGAAGTGGAACACCAGTCCGATAAGGCCGAAGATGAGCGGCAAGAAGTAGAACGCGTTGAGGCCCCGGTCTGCACGCATCTCGTCCGTGAGTTCTGCGCGATTTCCGAGTCGGGCTGCATCGATCGCATCGACTCCGCTCACCCAGTTTCCGTGGAGGAAATCGCCGTGGCCTTGGATGTCGTTTTGGCGTCCGACGAAATTCCAGAGGAAGTAGCGGAAGTACATCCACCCCATTTGGTAATCCGTGAAGAACCGGAGGTTTTCCTGCTGGGTGGGCATGGACTCTTTCAACACCCGGTTGAGCAGCTGCTGGAGTTGCAGGGCCTCGCTGCGCGCTTCTTCATTGCCCGCATTTGCCATGGCGATGGCCTGCCGCAGGGCCGCTTCGAGCTCATTCTTTTGGGAGCGAAGGCCTTGGGCATACCCTTCCCCTTCCTTTGCGCCTTCCGACAAGGCACCCACCATGATCTGTACAATGGTAGGCCGAAGCTCAAGGCTCGACAAGGGCGCCCGTTGCATTTGGCCCGTCTGCGGGTTGCGCACCAGCAGCGTGGAGTCCGACTCTACCTCAAAGTTGTCCGTGAACCGGGCGCCGTTCAAACGAAAGAGGGCGTTGAAATCCTTCGTCAACTCCGCTGCGGGCTTGCCCGCTCCGAGGAAATCGAGTTCGATGTGCGACGAGAGCTCCGATTCACTCAGCTCCCCGTCTGCCAGCGGACTCTTGTACGTCGTCTTGAGGTTGAAATTCTTGTAGTTGCTCCACCGCATGTACTCCTCGATGTGAGGCTCCGTGTCGCTGTACATCCGCGGGAACACCATCGTGTACTCCGGGTCGAAATTCGGGACCGCATTCTTCTTCTCTCCACTGTCCACATACTCTTCCTTCATCACGCGGTTTCCGCCTTCTGCAATGAACGCCTCCGCCCGTTCGCGCTCCCGGAAAGACTTCAAGCGTACTTCCTGAATGCCTTTCTTCTCGAAGACGCTAAAACTCTTCACCCATGTCGACTTCCCATCCGAATACGGCTGGTCTTCGGCCGTCGGCGAATCCCAGAACTGGCCCTGCGACAAGGGTCGGTCTCCATACTGTTCGCGGTTGAGGTACGAAAGCAGGGCAAAGAGATTCTCCGGGTTGTTCTCGTCCATCGGCGGATTCGCCGCCGAGCGGATGACGATGACCGCGAACGAGGAATAGCCCAAGAGCAGCAGGGCCACCGAGAGGAACACCGTGCTCAGGGTCCACCGCTGCGTGCGCTGGCTCCACCAAATCCCCGCACCCACCACAGAAAGTACCAGCAGCGCATACACGAGTACGCCCGTGTTGAAAGGCATGCCCATGCTGTTCACGAAGAAGAGCTCAAACTTCCCAGCAAGCTGCACCACCCCTTTGATGATGCCTTCCTGGACCACCACGAGCACCGCACCGGAGGCCGCAAGGGCCAGGAACAGGCCCTTCCATGAGAAGGTGTACTTGCGGAAATAGACCACCAGTCCGATGGCCGGGATGGCGAGCAAGTTCAGCAAGTGGACCCCGATGGACAGACCCATCAGGTAGGCAATGACCAGCAACCACTTCGCGTGCCCCGGCTCGTCTGCGACATTTTCCCACTTCAAAATAGCCCAGAAAACGAGGGCCGTAAACAGCGAAGACAGGGCATAGACCTCGCCTTCCACCGCGCTGAACCAGAACGTATCGCTGAAGGTGTACGCCAATGCGCCGATGGCCCCCGACCCGAGAATTCCCCACACAGCCGCCCCGGTCGGATCCTGTCCCCCGTGTCCCGTAAACCGCCGCGCAAGGTGCGTAATGGTCCAGAACAGGAATAGGATGGTAAACGAGCTTGCAAGCGCGGACATCATGTTCGCCAGCCACGCCGCGTTCTCCGGCGAACCGAAGATCATCAGCAGCCGCGCCAGCAACATGAACAACGGTGCCCCCGGCGGGTGACCTACTTCGAGTTTGTAGGCCGAAGCGATGAATTCACCGCAGTCCCAGAAGCTCGCCGTGGGTTCGAGCGTAAGGATGTACACCACCGTGGCCAAGGCCCAAATGGCCCATCCGGTGGCAAGGTTCAGGGTACGAAATGACATGCCGGGCGAAGTTAGCAAACCTCAACGGGCCACGACCACCTTTTTCACGAACGTCCCGCTGTGATTTGCCACCGTGACGTGGTACACCCCGGGAGTCCATCCGGACACGTCCAGGGTCAGCGGTGCCGTACCCGCCCCTTGCGCCACCACCCGCCCAGACAGCGCCACCGCCGTCCAAACCACCGGTCCGGTCGAACCGCCACTGAGCATGACCGCATCCGAAGCGGGCACCGGGTAGGCCGCCCATGGATTCACAGGAACCGCCGGTGCAGCCATTGAACATGCCAGCGGATTCACCCCGAAGGCCGAAGCCGGCACGCCAGCCGACCACGCCACAGGTGCGTTTGCAATCTCGCCGACCAACCCACCGAGCCCTGCCCACGCGCTTTCGGGCACCTCGATGCCGAGCGAGAAGCAAAGCGCCGGCAGACAAAACGTCAAGGTGTCGCCCGCCCATCCCGCCTCGCATTCCAGCGTTTCGCCGAGTTCCCACCCCCCCACGGGCATCCCCCACCAGTCCGCCTCGAACGTCAACGACATCCCAAATCCCGTCGCCGTGATTCCAGCAGCGGACAGGATGAGGGTCACTTCCTCACAGGGAAGACCTGCGGACTCGACCGTCAGGCACGCCGTTGCACCTTTCGGACAGTTCGCAGAAGCTTCCGCCGTCGCGCACACTTCCGCCACGCCCTCAAGTTCCGGCCACGTCCATGCGACGGGGTTGCCGTTCGCCGACCCACCGCCAGCGAACTCCCAGTCCACCGGCTCCGGCCATACCACTCCCCCCGGACCCACCGCGGTAAACACCCACACGCCCTCGGAAACCTGCTCGCTGACCACGTCAAACGCGCAGCCCGGTTCTCCGTTTGCAATGCAATCCTCTGCGGCACAATCACCGAATACATAGGAGGCGCACACCGTCCAGTTGGGGTTGAAGTCAAATCCGATTTCGAACGTGGTTTCCAGCCCCTCGCTGACCGCGGTTCCATCCACCCACCACTGCACCACGGCCCCTTCCGGAACGCCCGAAGCCGTGAACAAGTAGAAAAAACTGTTGGACACCGTGTAGGTCAACTCGAGCACACATTCCTCTACACAGCTCTCTTCGCAGACCAGTCCTGTGATGGCTTGAGTCGGGCATCCGGGGGCACTCACCTGCGCCACAACCGGCGCACAGTCGGCCATGATCACATCCCAGAGTGGCTCGACGACCACCGAAGTCCCGTCCCCGACCACCGCACCTGCCATCGTCCACAGCACTTGCGCCGCCGCCGGTACCTCGAGCAGGCTCACCTCCCACACATTGCACCCCACATCCTCTGTGACAAGCGGGAACGCACACGGCGGCCCAGCACAGCCCTCCACCACGACCTCGGTCGTCAGCACCACCCCGTCCGGACACAGGTCCGAGCTGTATTCCGCTGTCACGACATAGACCCCGTTTCCCGGGAAGGTGTGGGTGACGTAATGCCCGCCTTCCGCCACCGTGCCGTCGCCGAAGTCCCAAACCACCGCCTCCCCCGCGACGAAACCGCCGATCTCGAAGGCCCACGCACAGCCCGAGCCCGCTGCATAATCGATGGCATCGGGACAATCGGAACCACCGCCCCCTACGCACACTTCAAAGACCCACTGCTGCGGGCCGTCCGACACCCACGTGGCGTCCACCCCGTCGCCTTCGAATTCCACATCGAGCAGGTCGCCGTTCAAGGGGACATTCGAAGTGACCGTCACGGTGTAGCAGCCGTCGGCAAAACAAAAGTCCGGACTGAGGGTGCCCGGACCGGCGAACGGAACCGTGAATACCGGCACGACGATGGCCCCGTTTGAGGTGACAGAAACGGTGAGGAGGGCCGTGGAATTGCCCTGCCAGGTGAGGGCGGCGGTGAGGGGGGTGCAGGTTTGGGCTGCGGCGGCCCCGGCCGACGCAGCAAAAAAGACCCCTAAAAACAGCGTGTACAAGCGATCCATGTACCCAAGACCCCGCACTTGCAGGGGAAGTTGCATCAGCCCACGAACCGCGGATCGGCCTCCATCACGTGGCCGCATGCGCCGCACGTGCGCAGGGCCTCGCTGCCGTAAAATTCGCGGAAGCGCGGCAGAAAGTCCCGCTCGATGTCCTCCAGCGTGAAGTAGGTCTCGTGGAGCTTGTGGTTGCAACTATCGCAGAACCAAAGCAATCCATCGCGCGAATCGGGCCGCTTCCGCTCGATGACGAGCCCGATCGATCCGGCCTCCCGCATCGGGCTGTGCGGCACCCCGGCCGGGTGGAGGTACATGTCGCCCGGCCCGAGCCGCATGTCCACCGCCTTGCCGTCCTCCTGGATGCGCACGGTGATGTGGCCTTCGATTTGGTAAAACAGCTCCTCCGTCTCGTTGTAGTGGTAGTCCTTCCGGGCATTCGGACCGGCCACGATCATCACGATGTAGTCGCCGCTGTCCACATACAGGTTGCGGTTTGCAACAGGCGGTTTCAGCAGGTCGCGGTGTTCCGCAATCCACTGGTGCAGGTTGAAGGGAGGCGCGATGGGCATGGCTGAAAGTTAGGCAGATTCCCGCTCGAGCACTTCCATGCGGTCGATGAGCGCCTGCAGCCCGTCTTGCCGGTGGTGGTGGTTGTCGACGACCACGTCCGCGCGGGTGCGCCACGGTTCGATGTGCACGATGTCCGCAGGGCGCACGTGGTGCTGCCACTGGTAGCGCACTTCTTCTTCCGTGTAGCCGCGCTCTTTGCCGTCGCGCAGGATGCGGCGCTCGAGACGCACTTCGACCGGAGCGTCGATGTACCCGATCGCATCCGTTCGCCGCCGCATCCCCTCGGACGCGAGCACGAAGAGCCCCTCTACCACAAGCAGCGGCGCCGGCGCAATCCGAATCGGCTCCGGCACCATCACATCCCGGTTGTACGTGTAGGTCCGCAGTTCGACGGCTTCGCCCCGAGCCAGCGCGTCCACATCGCGCACCAGGGCTTCGTGGTCAATGACTTCCGGCAGGTCGAAGTTCGTTTCGCCGTTCTCGTCCACGGGAAGTTCTTCCTTCGGTCGGTAGTAGTTGTCGAGGGACAGCACGGCGAGACGGTCGCCGAAGTGGGCCGTCAAGCCTTGGAGCACCGTGGATTTCCCGGCCCCGCTTCCTCCGATGAGGGCGATCACTTTCATGGCAATAATGTGGCAAAATCGCGGGCATTTGCGAGGCGCGGGGGTTTGTTTTGGCCCCCCAAGCGGCCCGAAGCCCGCATGGCCTGCGCAAACCCGCCCGCCGCCACCGGCTGAACGACTGCCGGCCGCAATACCCCTCCCTGGATCAGGTCCTTGTAGTACGGATTCCGGCGCTGCAACGCCGCATCGACCACCGCCGCGAACTCCGCTGCATCCCTCGGATTCCGGGCAAACTCGACGAACCATTCGTGGTACGGCAGCCCCTCGGCCGGCGCCACCTGCGGCGCCACGTGGAACTCCACCACCTCCCCGCCCGCCGCCGCCAAGCCCTCCGCAAGCGCCCCTTCCACCTCCTCCGCAATCACGTGCTCGCCGAAGGCACTCGTGAAATGCTTGATGCGCCCGGTGACCACGACGCGCGCCGGCTCCAGCGACGTAAACCGCACGGTATCCCCGAGGTCGTAGGCCATCAGCCCCGCCGCGTTCGAAAGCACGACGGCGTAGTTCACGCCGGTTTGCACTTCGCCGACGGTCAGGCGCGGACGGTCCGCGTCGAAGTACCGGTCGGCCGGGATGAACTCGAAGTGGATGCCGTCCGCGACGTTGAGCAGCAGGCCCTCTGCTTCCCGGCTGTCCTGGAAGGCGAGGAACCCCTCGGAGGCCGGGTACAGCTCCACCGACGGCACGTCCCCGCCGACCAGCGCGCGGAACCGCTCGCGGTACGGTTCGAAGGCGACGCCGCCGTAGACGAACAGGGAGAAGTGGGGAAACACGTCGCGGACGGTGGACGCGCCGGTGTGGGCCAGGAGCCGCTCGTAGTACATCTGGACCCACGAGGGGATGCCGCTGATGAGCCGCAGGTCGGCGCGGGCCGTTTCGCGGACGATGGCCTCGACCTTTTCTTCCCAGTCTGCGATGCAATTCGTTTCCCAGGAGGGCATGCGGTTGCGTTGCAGCGCCTGCGGCACGTGGTGGGCGACGATGCCGCTGAGGCGTCCCACGGGAATGCCGCCCGGCGTGCGCGCGAGTTCCGGCGAGCCTTGCAGAAAAATCATACGGCCGTCGACGAAGCGCGCGTCGCCCGTTTCCGCGATGTAGGCGAGCAGGGCATTCCGGGCGGAGCCGATGTGGTTCGGCATCGACTCCCGGGTGAGGGGGATGTACTTCGCCCCGCTCGTCGTGCCGCTCGTTTTACAGAAGTACATCGGCCGCCCGGGCCAAACCACGTCCGCAGCCCCCGCCACCGCCCGGTCAATCCACGGCTTCAGCCCCTCGTAATCCCGCACCGGCACCGCCGCCTGGAATTCCGCCACTCCTGTGCCTGCCCGCAGCCCGTGCTCCCGCCCGAACTCCGTCCGCTCCATGGCCGCCATCAACCGACTGAACTCCTTGCGCTGGGCCGCCACCGGATCGGCCACCGCCGCCCTGAGCCGCCGCATCGTCCACCGCGCCAGCGGCACCGCCGCACTCGATTTCCATCCCATGGCCTGCGAAGGTACACGTCCCACCGGCACTCCCGGAACGCAGAACGGGCGGCCCCGTCTCCGGAACCGCCCGTTCGCATCAGAAGTGCGCTCCGATTACCGGACCACCAGCTTCTTCGTCATCCGCATGCCGTCGGCCACCAGCGTGTAGCTGTAGATGCCGGCCTGCAAACCACTGACGTCGAAGGTAGAGCTGTGCTCACCTGCCGGCAGGCGACCTGCCTCGATCGACTGGATCAGGCGGCCTTGGAGGTCGCGCAGTTCGAGCGCCACCGTCCGCGGCTGCGCGAGTTCGAACCGGATGGTCGTTGTACCGTCGGTGGGGTTCGGGGCGTTTTGGTGCAAGAGCATGCCGTTCATGCCTGCAATCTCATCGACCGCCACGCGCTGCGACAGGATGAGGCGCACCGCCGGCGTTGCCGTCTGCGAGGTGAACCAAACGAAATCGCCGGAACCCGCCTGCTCGTAGCTGCCCGTCGAGTTGTCCGTATCGCTGTTCGCGTTGCCCAGCACGGTCAATTCTGCGGCATTCTCGAATTCCACGATCACGCCTCCGAAGTAGAAGAAGTCCGTCGTCAATTCGATCGGGTCTTCGAACGGCAGGTAGACGTACTCGCTCGTGGCCACAGAGTTCGGGGTCCATGCATCGTCGTACTGCCAGAAGGTGCTCTCGAAGGGGCTGTCCGTCAGGCCCACCGCCGGGTCGAGGGTGTAGAGGCGCGTTTCGAACTCGATGTCGCCACCGCCCGAGTTGGGGCCGAATCGTACGGTCATGCCGTAGGCCGTCGAACCTTCGTTCGCCATCGTGTAGTAATTGCCGTAACCGCAGGGGTTGAAGAGGCCGGCCACATCGCTGTCTTGCGGACGGAACTCCACGTCGAGCGCAGTCTCGTCGTCGTGGCCGTATTCGTCCGAAGAGTACACGATCGACTTCTCGAGCACGTTGTCGTTCGGGGTCTCGTCTGCGTTCGCCGATGCAATCGTCGCACGCAGGAGGTATTCGCCTTCTGCCGTCGGCACCCATCCCGTCTCGATGTAGAGGGTGTCTTGGGGGTTTGACGGGCAGGCTGCGGCATTTGCAAAGCTGGCGACCGTGCCGAGTTGAGCCACGGTCGTGTTCAACACCGCACCGGTGCCGTCGAGGATTTCCACCGTGATGGTGGTTTCGTCTTGGTTCGCGTTGCCGCTGTTGCGGTAGAGCACGCCTGCGAGCAAGCCGCCGTCCGCTGCAGAAATCGCCTGCTCCAGTGGGGTCACGCGGTACTCGAAGATGTTGAACACGTCACCGTTTGTGACTTGGACCACCGACAGGTCGTTTGCGACGGGGTTTTGCGAAACCACGACGTCGTCGAGGCCCCAGTAGTAGTGGCTGTAGCCGTCACCCGTCTCCGGTGCCTGCAGGTACGAGAACCGAATCTGCACCTGGGAAGAGCCGGCTGCTACGCACGACACGTCGACCGACGTGGTGAGCGGGTTCGCAGAGGCGGTATTTGCCGATTCGATGAAGGTGCCGTGGCCCTCGAACGTGGTCCAGGTCAAGCCCCCGTCGCCGGAGACCTCAAGGAAAATCGGGGCGTAGGGGTAGCAGCAGTAGCGGAAGTACTGCTCCCAGGTCACGACGACCGAAGCGGCCGAAGAGAGGTCCATCGTCGGCGAGGTCAGGCTGCCTTCGGTGTTCTCAAACCCGTCCGAAATCGGGGTGTTGAAGTAATCGCAGTCAAAAATCATCCAGCCGTCGAGGTCCGATGAAGAGTTGAGCGACGGAATGTTCGTCGAAAACTCCCCTGCCGGCGGCTCAACGCCCGAGGCCGTGCCGTCTGCATAGTGGCCATCACCTGCAGCATCCACCCACTGCCAAATCAACCCGTTGCCGGTGTCTTCTGCCGTCCACGGCCCGAAGCCGTTGTTGCCAGCGAAACCGTTCGCGAAGTTCTCCGCAAACAAAATCGTCCCGCCGCGCTCGGCCACCTGGTCGTAGGCAGAGACCGCCGGCTCAGTGCGCAACGGCAAGTCAATCGACGTCAGCGGCGCCGGCCGGCGTGCAAAGTCGTGGCGTTCGGTCAAACGCTGGCCCCACGCGGAACCTGCGAGCAGCGATACGCCCAAAGCAAAGTAGATGTGCTTCATGGAGGTAAGTGGTATTCAGGCCGGGAAATTACGCACACGCCTTCCACTCACACCCCCTTGCAGGCCGCCGCACAAAAAAAAAGGGCCCCGTCGCCGGAGCCCTTCTTTGCAATCGGGTTGAATTACTTCACCGACAACCGCTGGGTCGTCGGCTGGCCGTTCACGTACACCGTGCAGGTGTAGAGGCCGGCGCTGAAGTTGCCGAGGGCGATTTCGCTGCTGTGGTACCCGGCGGCGAGGGTGCCGCGGTCGAGGAAGAAGACCTCCTTGCCCGTCAAGTCGCGCACTGCGATGACCACGTCCGACGCCTGATCGAGGCGGAACTGCAGGCGCGTCACGTCCGAAGTCGGGTTCGGGAAGGCCGGGAAGACCTCGAAGCCTTGGTTTGCCGCGAACTCGGACACCGAGTTGACTGCGTTCGGGTTGAGGTTCAACCGCACCATCGGCGTTTCGTTCGTGTAGTACCAGTCGTACGCGCCGCCCGATCCGAACGGACCGTACACGAAGCTCGTTTGGTCTTGCGTGTACTTGCTTTCCCAAATCTGGACATTCGAACCACCGTAATGCTCGAAACCGGCGCCCACGAGGTCGCCCGCAGCCGCCGTGTAGGGCTCCTCAAGCACGAGGGTGTACCACAACACTTCTGCTTCGGTGCCGTCGTTCGTGCTGGCGTCGACGAGGTCGAGTTCTGCCGAGCTCACCAGCAAGCCGCCGTACTGCTCTACGAGGAAGTTCGCGTCTGCGCCGTCGAACAAGTGCGCGATGATCGGCGTACCGTTCTCAGAGCCTTCTGCGATGGCCACGTCGATGGCGTAGATGGTGAGGTCGTTGAAAATCTGCATGGGGTTGCAGGCGATGAAATCGTCCGTGCCGTCGCCTGGGAAGAGGCCGAGCATCTCGCCGTTGTCGCGTCCGAAGTGGAGGTCAGACACTTCCACCGAAGCGGAAGCCGAGTTGTTGCCCGGGTTCTCGTCTTCGAAGTCCGTCGCGACTGCGGCGGCCAAATCGTACGTGCCCACCCCGCCGAGCGTGTACGTCACGCGGAGCGTGTCGCTGCCCTGGTAGCCGAGGGTCACCGCGTTCGAGGTGCCTGCATCCGTGCCGTTGACCGTGAGGGCCAGTGCGGTGCCGGTTTGGTCCTGGTAGCCCACGTTGTACACCTTCGCGGCGTAGTCGAGGTCGATGACTTGGCTCGAAGCCCACACACCGTACTCGTAGATGCCCGAAGTTTCGTAGTCCGTGTACGACGTGTAAGTGTCAATGCGGACGTCGTTCGCCGGGGTCTCGTAGACGCTGATGTCGTCAACTTCCCAGCTGTAGCCCCACGTGCCGACCCAACGGAACCGAATCCACACCGTGCCTTGTCCACCGGCCACACCCGTGATGTCGAACTCCGCGATTTGTGGGTTCGTGGTCTCGTCTGACGTTTCGAACGACGGGAACACCTCCCAACGCGCCTGAACCGGACCGTCGCCGTAATCCACGAAGCCGTCAGCCTCTGCCACTGTGTTCACATCTGGCCAGGTGACCCCGTCCCGCGACACTTCAACGAGGCACTTCTCGCTGTCGTCCGAAGAGCCGTTGTCCCAGCAGCGGTAGCGGGTCTGGAACCCGACACTCACAAACGGGAAGGCGCTGCAGTCGATGGCGTTCGCGGTTTGGAACCACGCGTTCTCAATCCAAGAAGCGCTGTAGTTCGCGTCCGCGCCGAACAGGTCCGAATCGACGATGAGCCATCCGTCATTCGCGGTGGTCGAATTCAGGTCGCTGGCAGCCGTGCCGTCGCCCGTTCCGCCTGCCCACTGGTTGTAAGGACCCGTCGGTCCGTCGGTCGTGCACTCGAAGTTGATGTCGATGCCTTCCCACGGCTGGCCCGTTTCTCCCGCGGCGTTGT
>CAMCYM010000015.1 GCA_945883885.1 Chryseobacterium gleum | reverse complement strand
CGATCTTCACCTTGTTCTCCATCACCACATACTCCACGTCCTTCTCGAACAGGGCGTACGCCTTGAGCAGCTGGTTCATGGTGTGGACGCGTGCGCTCTTCACGCCGTAATCCTGCATCAAGTTGCTCTTGCGGTGGCGCTTCTCTTCCTCGTCCCCGGGCGACGCGTCGATGGCGACGAGCTCGGTGGCGAGGTCCGGCATCGTGAAGAAATGCTCGTCCTCCATGTTCCGGGTCAGGAACTCGATGCCTTTCTCGCTGAGCTCCACAGAGTTCTGCTTCTCTTCGATGACGAAGAACAGCTCTGCATCGGCCTTCGGCATTTCGCGCTTGTTGTCCGCGAGGTAGTAGCCCTCTGTCTTGAGGAGCTGCTGCTTCATGCCTTCCGTGCTCAGGAACTTGATGAGGGCCTTCGACTTCGGCAACCCCCGGTACGCCCGATAGAGGGCCAAACCGCCTGCCGTCACGTCCTCCTTCGAAGCGCCCTCCGCCGTGAGCAGGCGTTTTGCGTCGCTCAAAAACCCTTGCACCACCCGCTGTTGCTCGGCTACGAGCGCCACCACCTTCGGCTTCAGCTCCTCGAACTCGTGCACATCCCCGCGCGGCGTGGGCCCGCTGATGATGAGCGGTGTACGCGCCTCGTCGATGAGCACCGAGTCGACCTCGTCGACGATGGCAAAGTGGTGCGCCCGCTGCACCAGCTGCTCGGGACGGTTCGCCATATTGTCCCGCAGGTAGTCGAACCCGAACTCGTTGTTCGTCCCGTACGTGATGTCTGCGCGGTAGGCCGCACGGCGGTCTTCGCTGTTCGGGGTATGGCGATCGATGCAGTCCACCGTAAGCCCGTGGAATTCAAACATCGGGCCCATCCACTCGCTGTCCCGTCGTGCCAAATAATCGTTCACCGTGACCACGTGCACGCCGCGGCCGGCCAGGGCGTTGAGGAAGACGGGCAACGTGGCCACCAGCGTCTTGCCCTCCCCGGTCGCCATCTCCGCGACTTTGCCGCGGTGCAGCGCCACCCCGCCGATGAGCTGGACCTCGTAGTGGACCATGTTCCACTCCATTTCTGCCCCTGCGGCCATCCAGGTGTTGTGCCAAACGGCCACCTCGCCGTCCACCGTCACTCCGGACCTCCGGCCGGCCACGGCGCGGTCGAAGTCCGTGGCGGTCACGCGCAGTTCCTTCTGGGTGCTCCAGCGCCGGGCGGTTTCCCGCACCACTGCAAAGGCCTCGGGCAGGACTTCTTCGAGCCCTTCTTCCAAGGCGGCATTCAGGGTCTTCGTGAGTCCGTCGAGTTCTTCGTAGGCCGCTTCTTTCGCATCGAGGTCCGCCTCACCCATGGCGTCGGCCGTACGCCGCAGGTCGATCATGCGGTCCCGCACGTCCCGCGTGCGGTCTTCGAGCCGGGCCTTCAGTTCAGCGGTACGCTCGCGCAGTTGCTGGTCCGTCAGGCCTTGAAGTGCAGCTTCCGCAGCGAGGATGGCGTCGATGGCGGGCTGAATTTCCTTCCGGTCGAGGGCGGCCTTGTCGCCGAGGAGCCGCTTGATGAGCTTCGCAAACATGCGCGCAAAAGTACGGACTCTCCGGAGGCCCTCGGAAGGGGGTTTTCAAGGGCGATGTTCACAACTCCGAGGGATTGTGGATTCTTTGTGTTTGGGGTTGCGGCCGGCGTGTGATTTTCTTTGGTGGGCCGAGAGGAGGTGTGGCGCAATGTTTCGCTCCCGTCCCCGAGGTTCCTTGCAGCAACCTGAGAAAAGCACGCTGTATTTGCCTGATCCTGAATGGTTCTGTAGGCAAATCCCGCAACCGCCCCCGGTGCTTTCTCCGATGCAAAGGACCCCGAAGACGTGAGCCAGCAACCCACCGAGTCCGGCACTTTGCATCTCCGTTTTTATCCTCCACATGAACGAACACCTCTCCGCCCCCGCCGACCTCCGTGCCGGACTCCAGACCTCGATTGCCGAAGTGCTCCCCGAGAACACCGCCGTCATCGAGCCCATTTTGGAAGACAACCCGAACCGGTTCGTCCTGTTCCCCATCGACCACGATGACATTTGGCAGTTCTACAAGAAGGCGGAAGCGAGCTTTTGGACGGCCGAGGAAATCGACCTCGCCGCGGACGTGGTGGACTGGGCAGACAAGCTGAACGACGACGAGCGTTACTTCATCAAGCACATCCTCGCCTTTTTCGCGGCCTCCGATGGCATCGTGAACGAGAACCTCGCCGAGAATTTCGTCGCGGAAGTCCAGTACACGGAAGCAAAGTTCTTCTACGGGTTCCAAATCATGATGGAGAACATCCATTCGGAAACCTACTCGCTGCTCATCGACACGTACATCAAGGACTCGGTGGAGAAAGACCGCCTGTTCCGCGCCATCGAAACGCTCGACTGCGTGAAGAAGAAGGCAGACTGGGCCCTGAACTGGATCGAGAACGGCAGCTTTGCAGAGCGGTTGATCGCCTTTGCCGCGGTGGAGGGCATCTTCTTCAGCGGCAGCTTCTGCTCCATTTTCTGGCTGAAGAAGCGCGGCTTGATGCCGGGCCTGAGCTTTTCGAACGAGCTGAT
Source organism: Chryseobacterium gleum (assembly GCA_945883885.1). Classification (GTDB taxonomy): domain Bacteria; phylum Bacteroidota; class Bacteroidia; order Flavobacteriales_D; family Sanyastnellaceae; genus CAMCYM01. Next base: position 12,050 of record CAMCYM010000015.1, on the reverse strand, counting down.
TTCCCGCGATGAAGGGTTGCACTGCGACTTTGCGTGCTTGCTCTACAACAACCACGTGGTGAACAAGCTGCCGAAGGCTACCGTCCGCAAGATCATCACCGACGCGGTGGCCATCGAGAAGGAGTTCATCTGCGAAGCCCTTCCGGTCCGCTTGATCGGCATGAACGCCGAGCTCATGAGCCAGTACATCGAATTCGTGGCAGACCGCTTGCTCGTCGAGCTCGGTCAGGAGAAAGAATACAACGTCACGAACCCCTTCGATTTCATGGACATGATTTCGCTCCAAGGGAAGACGAATTTCTTCGAAAAGCGCGTCGGGGAGTACCAGAAAGCCGGCGTGTTGAACAAGGGCTCTGAGGAATCCGCCGGCTTCTCGCTGGACGCGGATTTCTGAGCACGGGCTGTTTCCATTTTAACCTTTCGTTTCTTTCGCTCATGCATGTAGTCAAGCGAGACGGCCGACGCGAGCCCGTCCAGTTCGATAAGATCACGGCCCGCATCAAGAAGTTGTGCTACGGGCTGCACGACAGTGTGGATCCGGTGAAGATTGCGATGCGCGTCATCGAAGGCGTGTACGACGGCGTCACCACCACCGAGCTGGACAACCTCGCCGCTGAAGTTGCGGCGACGAACGCTGTATCGCACCCTGACTACGCCAGTTTGGCCAGCCGCATCGCCGTATCGAACCTGCACAAGTCGACCCACAAGTCCTTCGCAGAAACGATGCACGAGCTGTACACCTACATCGATCCGGTGACCGGCGCGAACGCCAGCCTCATCGCGGACGACGTGATGGACATCGTGACGGACCACGGGGAATTCCTCGACTCCACGATCATCTACGACCGCGATTTCAACTACGATTACTTCGGCTTCAAGACCCTTGAGCGTTCCTACTTGCTGAAAATCAACGGCAAGATTGCGGAACGTCCGCAGCACATGCTGATGCGTGTGGCCGTGGGCATCCACAAGGACGACCTCGATGCGGTGGCGGAGACCTACCACATGATGAGCGAGGGCTGGTTCACCCACGCCACTCCCACGCTCTTCAACTCCGGCACGCCGAAGCCGCAGATGTCCAGCTGCTTCCTCCTCACCATGAAGGAAGACAGCATCACCGGCATCTACGACACGCTGAAGCAGTGCGCGAAGATTTCCCAAAACGCCGGCGGCATCGGCCTGGCCATCCACGACATCCGCGCCACCGGTTCGTACATCCGAGGAACGAATGGCACCTCGAACGGCATCGTCCCGATGCTGCGCGTCTTCAACGACACCGCCCGCTATGTCGACCAAGGCGGCGGAAAGCGGAAGGGTTCCTTCGCCGTGTACATCGAGCCGTGGCATGCGGACATCTTCGACTTCCTTGAGCTGAAGAAGAACCACGGAAAAGAAGAGCAGCGCGCGCGGGACCTGTTCTACGCGCTCTGGATTCCGGACCTGTTCATGAAGCGGGTCGAAGAAAACGGAGAGTGGACGTTGATGTGCCCGAACGAGTGCCCGGGCCTCGCCGATGTGCACAGCGAAGCCTTCGAAGCGCTCTACACGAAGTACGAGTCGGAGGGCAAAGGCCGCAAGACCATCAAGGCTCAGGACTTGTGGTTCAAGGTCTTAGAGTCCCAAATCGAGACCGGGACACCCTACATGCTGTTCAAAGACGCTGCGAACCGCAAGTCGAACCAGCAAAACCTCGGCACCATCCGGTCCTCGAACCTCTGCACGGAGATCATCGAATACACGGCGCCGGATGAAGTGGCGGTGTGCAATTTGGCCTCCATCGCCCTCCCGAAATTCGTCACAGAGAACGGCTTTGACCACGACAAGCTCTTCGAAGTCACGTACCGTGTGACGAAGAACTTGAACCGCATCATCGACCGGAACTACTACCCGATTCCGGAAGCGCGCAACTCAAACATGCGCCACCGGCCCATCGGAATCGGTGTGCAGGGACTGGCCGATGCGTTCATCTTGCTGCGCCTTCCCTTTGATTCTGAGGAGGCCCGTGCCCTGAACCGCGAGATTTTCGAGACCATTTATTACGCCGCGGCCACCGCATCGAAAGATTTGGCCCGGGCGGAAGGTGCGTACGAGACGTTCGCGGGCTCTCCGGCTTCACGCGGTCAGCTGCAGTTCGACCTCTGGGGCGTGACGCCCACCGCCCGGTGGGAATGGGACATCCTCAAGGAGGAAATCAAGCAACACGGCTTGCGCAACTCGCTGCTGCTGGCGCCCATGCCCACGGCCTCGACTGCGCAGGTGCTCGGAAACAACGAGTGCTTCGAACCCTACACCTCGAACATCTACACGCGCCGTGTGCTCTCCGGCGAGTTCATCATCGTCAACAAGCACCTGCTGCGGGACCTCACCCGTCTGGGGCTTTGGAACGAAGACATGAAGAACCGCATCATCGCGGCGAACGGCTCGGTGCAGCACATCGACGACATCCCCGATAACCTGAAGGCCCTCTATCGGACGGCTTGGGAGATTCCGCAGCGCTCGATCATCGACATGTCCGCCGACCGGGGCGCGTTCATCTGCCAATCGCAGTCGCTCAACGTGTTCATGGAGAACGTGAATGCCGCGAAGCTCACGTCCATGCACTTCTACTCCTGGAAGAAGGGATTGAAGACGGGCATATACTACCTCCGCACGAAGGCGGCCACGGATGCCATCAAGTTCACGGTAGACAAGAAGTACAAGAGCGCGCCGGTCACGGCCTCCGTAGAGGCACCAGCCGCGGTCGTTCAAGCTCCGGTCGTTCCCACGACCATCGGAACGGAACAAGCTGCCCTCGCCTGTTCGATCGAGAACGGGCCGGACTGCGAAATGTGCAGCGGCTGATCCGCCCCCTGTACGGATGACCCCTGCCTCCGCCCCAGTTGCTCGACTCCGCATCTGTGCGGACGGTTCGACCGATGCCCTGTCCGCTGCGCGCGCGGTCCGCGATGCGTTGGACGGTACAGGAATCGGGGCAGAGTTGCTGTTGACCCCCGGAGGGACCGCCCGGGCAGCTGCGGACTCCGTATCCACCGGCGATGCAGATGTCTTCGTGCACGCCGTGGACGATCCCGGGGTCACGGGCGGCTTCGAGCGCGTCGCGCTGCTGGAACGCACGGTCGCCGCGGCCTCGGCCGTCGAAGTGCCGGCACCTGCGACGGGAGCTTTCGGACTGTTCATGCGCCCTGGAGATGCCCGCATCCCCGCGGTGGCGCGTCTCAACCACGGCCCCACGGCGCGCGATGTGGCCTTTGAGCAGGCCGTAGTACAGGCTTGTGCCGGGACACCCTTCGAAGCGGTGGGGGCGCACGTCTTCGGCGGCGGAGTCCTCGCGGCGGTATTCCATGAAGGCGGACGCATCCGGCGCACAGCGACCGCGCTGCACGCTTCGTCCGAGCCGGACCCTACCGCGCAGCGGCTGCTAACCGGAGCCACCCATCCCGTGGCGAAGCGCATCCTGATGGCCCGGACGGCCGAGGAAACTTCGGGCGCGTTCCGGAGTTGGGTCGAAGAGGCGGGGTGGTCCCTGCTGCACGAACCGCTCATCGCCTTTGCGCCGACCGGGAATTCCGTGCCGCACGTGGAGGCCGATGACCGACACGGACGTTGGGTTTGGATCCACTCGCCACAGGCGGCAGAGAACGGACTGCCTGCGGATTTTCCCCGGGCGGACTACAACTGGGCGTGCAGCTCGCGCGCCGCAGCTGCTTCCCTGCCAGCCGGGTGCCATCCGGATTGGATCGGGCACAGCGCTCCCGGGGAAGCCATGAAGGAGTTCGCGGATTTCATCGGGCCGCTGGGTCCGGCGGATGTCTTGATTCCCCACAGCGATTCGAGCGTACCCCGGTGGGAAGAGGTGTTTCGGCCCTATCCCTCCATTCGGTTGCACCCGTGGCTGGCCTATGCCGCGAAGAACCGGGACGAAGGAGCATTGCCGGAGCACGATGCCGCGGTGCTGACCGGTCCCGCCGCCATGAAAGCTTGGAAGCACCGCATGGGGCTGAATGGCGGAGCGGGAGCTCCGTGTGCAGCTCCGGTGCTGGTGGCCGTCCACGCCTCCACGGCCGATGCGGCCCGCGACCTCGGATGCGCACCGCATGCTGTCAGTGTCCGTGCGGACGATGAGGCGGTGTGGGAGGCGCTGGTTTGGGCGCTGGCGGTCGAGGCGGAGTCCGACCTCGGCGCCTGATCACGTACGCAATCGGAGGAACGCCCACGCGTCCAGCACGACCAGCAACACGCCGAGCACCAGGTGGATGGGCTGCGACCACGCGGGCATGCCGGCGTAGGCGAAGAGGAGACCGGTGGCGAATTGGGCCGCGAGTACAGCGAGGGTGGCCCCTGGTACCGACCAGCCTCTGAACGCCCCACTGCGCACCGCGGGCACGAGCCAAACCGCATGCACGAGCGCCACGGCCCAGGCTGCAGAACGGTGGCCCTTCCACCACGCCGGCAAGGCATCCAGCCACTCCGCCCGCGGAATGCCAGCAGACGCCGCTGCATCCACGGCCTCGCGGACCTGCGTGCCGAAGACGAGCTGGGCGAGGGCGATGGCGCCCGAGAGCGCCAGCACTGCCTGCCAACGGCCGCGGTGGCCCGGTAGCGCCCGGACCGGTTCGTCCGGAGAAACCGGCGTTGCTGCCGATAGCGCCGCTGCGAAGGCAACCACGATGGCCACGGCCCCGAGCATGTGCTTCGTGATGGAGAAGGGAACCAGGTTGCCGTCTACCACGAGCTTGCCGAGCCACGCGACGTAGCCGAGCAGCACCAGGCCGATGATGGCCGCAAGAAACGGCCTCCACCGCCCATGCCGCATCCCGAGCAGGGCTGCACACGCGAGCAGCAGGAGGGCCGGCACCCCGGTCCATGCCCCCAGCAAGCGGTTGATGAACTCGATCCACGTATGGTGCGGCGCGAAATGCGTGTAGTCGTGGACCGTGTACGCCGACCAGTAGCCCGCCTCCCGCTCCGCTGTGAATCCTGCCGCACCGCTGGTGTGGTCCGACACGGCGACCCACAAGGTGTCCGATTCGAGGACCATCCTGCCCTCGTTGTAGGCAGTGGCAGGCGCCCAGCGCACTTGGTCCAGCCGGGTGGGCGGAATGGCGAGGCCGAAGCATTTGGGCCAATCCGGGCAGCCCATCCCCGATCCGGTGGTACGCACCACGGCCCCTGCAAGCACCACGAGCATCGCCGATGCCAGCGCTACCCGCGCCCAGCGGCGCACCCGCCGCAGCTCTGCGTTCACGGCAAGGTCGCGGCCTCGGCGTAATGCGTCACGTCGACTTCGCCGACCGAATAGATGCCCCCCGCAATCTCTTCCACCGTAGAGGCGAACACCTCCGGATCCACCCGCTCGGGGTCAAAATCCACTTCCGCAAAATTCACCTCGCGGCCCTCTACGAAATCGATGTTCGCGTGGGCAACCCCTTCGAGTTCGAGCAGCTCCTTGCTGATCTTGCCCCCACAACCCATCTTACACGTCATCCCGCTCACCTCGAGCCGCGCCACCGAATGCGCGGTTTCGCCCGCCTCGTGGTGCTCATGTACCGCCACATCCCCACCGCTGCAACCGCCGATGGCGAGACCGCCCAGGACGAGCGCCGTGGCCGGAAAAATGCTGAAACCGTTGACCATGGAGCAAAAATACACCCCACAGCGCGGTGCAGTTTCCGAATGAATCACAAAAGCCCTGTGCGCAACCGGTACTTTAGCGGCCGATGCAAACGGCCCCACCCCGCCGCGGACTAGCCCCGCTGCTGCTTCTGCTGCTCGGCGCCGTTTGGGGCACCAGCTTCGTCCTGATGAAAGTCGGGCTGTTCGCGCAAGACGGCAGCGCGCTCCTCAGGCCCATCGACCTCGCGGCGTGGCGCATCGGATGCGCGTCATTGCTGTTGCTTGCGCTGTTTTACCGTCGCTTGCGGCAGCTGACCGCAGCCCAGTGGGGGTGGGCGGCCGTCGTCGGCATCGTCGGCAGCACGATTCCCGCCGCGCTGTTTGCGACGGCCCAAACCCAACTCCCGAGCGCGGTCGCCGGCATGCTCAACGCCCTGAGCCCGCTTTGGACCCTCCTGCTCTCCGTCATCGCCTTCCGGCGCCCGGTCCGCCGGATGCAGCTCCTCGGCGTGCTCGTGGGACTCGCCGGCGCGGTCCTGCTCGTCACCCGCAGCCACGGCGACGGCCCCGATGCCGCCACCGCCGGCCCGGCCGCCGCCCTCCTCGTCGTCCTCGCCACGGCGTGCTACGGCGTCAGCGTCAACGTCACCCGGGAGAAGCTCGGCGCCGTGGACGCCTCCGCGATGACCACGGCCTCCCTCCTCACCGCCCTGATTCCCTGCACCTTCGTCGTGGCGACGGGCGACCTCCCCACGACGGTGCTCCACCACCCGGACGGCCCGCGGGCCCTCCTGGCCATCACCGTGCTGGGCGCCATCGGCACCGCCGGCGCGCTCGCGGTCTTCAACCGGGTCGTGCAGTGGACCGATGCCGTGACCGCGTCGAGCGTGACGTACATCATTCCCATTTTCGCGACGATGTGGGGTTTGGCCGGCGGCGAGCCGCTGCGGACGGGACACTTCGTGGCGAGCGGGCTGATCCTTGTGGGCGTGGCGATTACCCACGCGGACCTCTACCGCCGGCCCAAATGAAAAGTCACCCCCAGATGTTGATAAGTACGGCCTTTGTGCCTACCTTTGCCGCCCCCTAAAAGGGAAAAAACACATCTCCATGTACGCAATCGTAGAGATCGCAGGGCACCAGTACAAGGTACAGAAAGACCAACAGGTGTTCGTCAACCGGCTCCACGAGGAAGAAGGCGCGAAGGTCAACTTTGACCGCGTCCTCCTCGTTGACCAGGGTGGCGACGTCCAGGTTGGCGCCCCGGCGGTAAGCGGAGCATCGATCTCCGCGGTGGTTGAACGCCACCTGAAAGGCGACAAAGTGCTGATCTTCAAAAAGAAGCGGCGCAAGGGTCACCAAAAGCTCAATGGATTCCGGGCTTCGCTCACGGAAATCCGCATCACGGACATCAAGGCCTGACGGCCCTTCTAACCTTTCTTCACGCCATGGCACACAAAAAAGGGGTAGGTAGCTCGAAAAACGGCCGCGAATCGCATTCCAAGCGTCTCGGCGTCAAAATCTACGGTGGTCAAGGCTGCATCGCAGGCAACATCATCGTCCGCCAGCGCGGCACCCAGCACCACCCGGGCCTCAACGTAGGCATCGGCAAGGACCACACGCTCTTCGCACTCGTCGACGGCGTCGTGGAATTCCGCAAAAAAGCAAACAACCGCTCCTTCGTCTCTGTCGTCCCGATTGAGGCATGAATGCAGATTGAGGGGGGAGATTAAGTTTGAGATTGAGATTGAGGGGTGAGATTGAGGAGTGAGAGTGGGGGCGCTTCCGGACAACGGAGGCGCCCCCGCTTTTTCACGTCGTGCCCCGCGCACCCGTCGTAAATTCGCCCCCTACCCCCCACCCTCGGCGCGCAGCGCCCCCCAACCTCAACCCCACATGCTCACCCTCCCCCTGCTCCGTGAACGCCGTGACCGCGTGGTTGCCGCCCTTGCAAAACGCAACATCGACGCCGGGCCGACCGTGGACCGCGTGCTGGCGCTCGACGGCGACCGTCGGACGGCACAAGCCGAGCTGGACGAGCTGCTTGCGCGGGCAAATGCCATCAGCCGCGAAGTCGGTGAGCTCATGAAGTCGGGGAAGCGCGAAGAGGCCGAGGCGTTGAAGGCCGAGTCGGTCGCGTTGAAAGAGCGGACATCGGCCCTGCGCGAGGCGATGGAACAAGCCGAACGCGCCATCCACGATGCGCTGTGCACGCTGCCGAACACCCCGTGCGACCTCGTTCCGGATGGACGCGGGGCGGACGACAACCTCGAGGTGTTTCGGAGCGGTGAATTGCCGGCGATGCCGGAGGGGGCGCAGCCGCATTGGGAGATTGCCGATCGGTTCCGGTTGATCGACTTCGACCTCGGCGCGAAGGTGACCGGGGCGGGATTTCCGTTCTACCGCGGAAAGGGGGCAAAGCTGCAGCGGGGACTGATTCGGATGTTCCTCGAGCGCGCGGAAGCGGCGGGCTATGAGGAATACCAGGCCCCGCATTTGGTCAATGCAGATTCCGGCTTCGGTACAGGCCAACTTCCTGATAAAGAGGGCCAAATGTACCACTCCACAGCCGATGACCTCTACCTGATTCCGACCGCGGAAGTCCCGCTGACGAACATCTACCGCGACGTCATCCTCGCGGAATCCGACCTGCCGGTGCGCATGTGCGGCTACACGCCGTGCTTCCGCCGCGAGGCCGGCAGCTATGGCAAGGACGTGCGCGGACTCAATCGGCTGCACCAGTTCGACAAGGTCGAGATCGTCCAACTCGCACATCCCGAAGGTTCGTACGACGTCCTCGACAGCATGGTGGAGCACGTCAAAGGCCTGCTGGCCGACCTCGAATTGCCGTTCCGGATCTTGCGGCTGTGCGGCGGCGACATGGGCTTCACGTCTGCCCTGACCTACGACTTCGAGGTGTGGAGCGGTGGGCAGGACCGGTGGCTCGAGGTGTCCAGCGTTTCGAACTTCGAGACGTACCAGGCGAACCGGCTCAAGTGCCGCTTCAAGGGGGCAGACGGCAAGACCGCCCTCGTGCACACGCTGAACGGGTCTGCGCTGGCGTTGCCGCGCATCGTGGCGGCCCTGCTCGAGGTGCACCAACAGCCCGACGGCAGCGTGCGCATTCCGGCGGCGTTGCAGCCGTTTTGCGGGTTCGACCGAATCGACTGAGCGCGCTATCTTCGGGAGGTGATTCCGAATGCAAACAGGTGGGCGCAGCGGGCGACTGCTGCGGTGGTCGCGCTGGCCATGCTGGCGGGCTGTGGGCCGCGTGGGCCGAAGGGGGCCGCGGTGGAGGAGCTGGAGGGGGCGCTGGATTCCGTGCGGACTGCGCGTGAGGCGTTAGGCGGGGTGCCTGCGGATTCCATCGCGCAGGCCAAATCGTGGGCCGAGCAAAACCTCTGGGACTTCGAGCTCCTCGTCGCGGACTCTACCGCCCAACTCACGCGGGAAGAAGGCGCGGTCATCTCGGAAGTGGCCCGCGCGCGGCGGCTCCTCAAGGACGGCCCTGAGCGGCTGCGCACCCTGGCCCAGTCCGGCGAACGCACGGAAAACCAGCTCGTCGCCCTGATCGAGGCGCTGCGTTCCGGCGCGGCCACCGACGGCGCGGGCACGCCCATCGACTCCGCCTACATCGCCACGCACACCGCCCGCGAACTCACCTTCGCCCGGGCGTACCTCACGTCCGTCGCGGAAACCCAGGACCTCGCACGGCGCGGACTCGACATCGCCGCCGCCGCCGCCGCCCCGGCCGACAGCCTGAAAACGGTGTTGCGCGCCCGGTACGCCCAAGCCCTCATCGCGGCCTCCGAATGAGACGTGGCTGGGTGGCGGCCGGGGTTTTGGCCACATTCCTCGCCTGCGCTCCCGGCGCGGTGCGTGCCCAAAGCGAACTCGAGCTCGCACAGTTCTACTTCGACGAGGGATCGTTCGAGCAGGCAAAGCTGTACCTCGAGGTCCTCTGGAAGAAGAACAAGACGAACCAAGTCTACGACCTGTACTACGGCACGCTGCTGGGCCTCAACGACTTCGAGTCGGCAAAGGACCTCGTCGAGTCCCGCATGAAGAACCGCCAAGCGCGGTCCCAGGGCTACGTCGACCTCGGCAAGCTGTACCTGCACTTCGGCAAGCGCGACGAAGCGATGGTGGCCTTCCGCAGCGCGCTCGAATACCTCGAGCCAGGCCGCGGCTACGCCATCCAGCTCGCGAACGCGTTTACGAACCTCAACGAGTTGGACCTCGCCTACGAGGTCTACCGCAAGGCCCTCGCGCAGGGCGTCACGGACCTCGACATGCAGCTGGCAAACCTGCAGGGGCTGCGCGGCGATTTTCCCGCGATGGTGGACGCCTACCTCGCCGTCGTGCAGGCGCAACCGGCCCAACTCCGCAACGTCACCGCCGCCTTCGAGCGCTCCCTCCGCATCGCGGACAACCCCGACCTCGGCGACATGCTGCTCGTGCGCCTCACGGCCGCGGCACGCCGTGCGCCCGAGCTCCCCGTCTTCGACGAGCTCTTCCTCTGGTACTTCAGCGCCCTGAAGGACTTCCCGAACGCCCTCCTCCACGCCCGTGCGCTCGACCGCCGGCTCGGCGAAAACGGCGCGCGGCTGATGGAGCTCGCTGCGACGGCCGCCGAGAACGGCGACGACGCCACGGCGCGTGCCTGCTTCGAAGCGGTGGCCGCCAAAGGTCTCGACAACCCGTTCTATTTCACGGCGCGTACCGAGGCCCTTGAGGTGCAGCTGCGCGCCGTCGAATCTGCGCGGCCCGTCGACCGCACCGCCGCCGCAGCGCTCGGCGCCACCTACCGCACGGCGGTCGATGAACTCGGGGTGCGCCCAGAAACGGCGTCGCTCGTGCGGGACCTCGCCCACCTCGAGGCGTTCCTGCTCGGCGAGACGGCCCCGGCCATCGCGCGGCTCACGGCCCTGCTGGAGACGCCGGCCCTGTACGACCGCGTGGCGGCAGAATGCAAGCTCGAGCTGGCGGACATCTATGTGTTCGCGGGGGAAGTTTGGGACGCGGCGTTGCTCTACGGCCAGGTGGACCTCGACTACAAGGACGACCCGCTCGGGCACGAGGCACGCTACCGCAACGCGCGCATCAGCTACTTCACCGGCGATTTTGAATGGGCCCAAACCCAGCTCGACGCCCTCAAGGCGTCCACCTCGAAGCTCATCTCAAACAACGCCATCGACCTGTCCCTCCTCATCTCGGACAACTTCGCCCTCGACACGGTCACGGCGCCGATGGAGCTCTTCGCCTCCGCCGACCTCCTCGCCCTCCAACACCGTTACGACGCCTCCCGCGCCCTCCTCGACTCGCTCTCCGCCGCGTGGCCCGGCCACGCCCTGACGGACGAAATCCTGTGGCGCCGCGCGGAGCTCGCCTACGCCGAAGGCCGCGACACCGCCGCCATCCCCTTCCTCGAAGAGATCATCGCCCTCCACTTCACCGACATCCTTGCCGACGACGCCCTCTTCCGGCTCGCCGTCCTCCGCGAGGACGTCCTCGGCGAACGCGACGCCGCCCTGGCCCTCTACGAGCGCCTCCTCTTCGAATTCCCCGGCAGCTTGCATGTCGTCGAGGCACGGCGCAGGTTCCGGGCGTTGCGGGGGGAGGAGTGAGAGGGCGCTTTGCGCCCGAGGGAACGGGTTGAGGTTGAGGACGAGGACGGGGTTGAGGGACGAAGGTTGAGGGGAGTATCTAAACTGGCGAAATCAGAGTGCATAAAAAAAGGCCCCGCTGTCGCGGGGCCTTTCTCTTGTCATTCAAGGGGGTGTCAGTTGCACAACTCACCGTAGTAAGCCAGGAGCACCAACAGGTCGGCTGTCCCGATCATTCCGTCGCCGTTCAGGTCTTCGGCGCCCCCGTTCGGGGATCCTCCGATGACCGTCGGATTCGAGGCTCCGTAGAGGCTCAGAATCGCGAGGAGGTCGTTCGTACCTACCGCGTTGTCACCGTTCACGTCTCCCGTGCAGACCCGGAAGGCCATCTGCTGGAATCCTTGAGTCAGGACGATGCTTCCATCGCCGTTCTCAACCGTGGTGGTGAACACTTGGCCCAGAGATCCGCTGATCTCACCAAGTGCGTTTCCTGATGCACCGGCCACAACTCCGCTGTGGTATCCCGAGGTAATCGCTTGCCGTTCCATTTCGGCTTGGGCAGCGGCCTCGTTTCCGACCAGGGAGATCCCCCCGAGCAGCAACGCAATCGCAAAGAACTTTTTCATGGTTCGCTCTTTTGGGGGTTAGACCTGTGAATTACTCGACGATGTCCAAGAAGAAGTGCAGACCCGTCATGTGGAACCCGCCCGTTGCCGTGCCGAGGGCCAGCGTCGGACGTACCACACCGCTCGTGCAATCGGTCAGCGCGTCGATGTCGCTATAGCCGATGGTGAACGTGATGGTGTTATCATCTACAACCGTGTAGTTGTG
>CAMCYM010000014.1 GCA_945883885.1 Chryseobacterium gleum | reverse complement strand
CCCACCCCCACCCCTGTCACGTCCCGTCGTTACATTGTGACCCCGATGGCCTCTGGCATCCTCGTCGTCGATCCGCACCGTGCGCATGCCCGCGTGCTTTATGAGGAATTGCTCGAGCGCAGGGGGGAAGTGGGGCAGGGCACCGGGCCGGTGGTGGCACAGCAGTTGCTGTATCCGGAGGAGTGCGCAGTGCCGGTGGGCGAACGGGAGTGGTTGCTCGGGGAGCGTGAGCGGTTGATGGAGTGGGGGGTGCATGTGGAGGCGGCGCCGGACGGGGTGCGGGTGTTAGCCGTACCGGCGGAGGCGGCGGCGTCCCCGGCGGAGCTCGTGGAGGCTTTGATCGGGGCGGGAGAGGTGGAGGAGGGGATAGGTGGGGAGGGCCGGTGGGAGCGGTTAGCAGGGCGGCTTGCACGTGCCCGTGCGGTGCGACCGGGAGCTCCGATGACAGCGGAGGCACAGGCCGATCTCGTGGACCGACTCTTCGGTTGCGAGGTCCCCGGGCTGGATCCCTTCGGTCGGCCGACGGTGGTTACCTTTACAGCTGACGAAATCCGAGAACGGTTCCGCTGATGTTTGATTCAACACCCCAAGTAGTTCGAAATCTGATCTTTATCAACATCATCTTCTTTGTGGGAGGGATGGTGATCGGGGAAGATGAGGCGGTGCGTGTCTTTGCCGGAACGTATCCGGGATCGCCGTTTTTCAAGCCGTGGCAGATTGTGACCCACATGTTCATGCATGGGGGCTTCACGCACATTTTCTTCAACATGTTCGCACTGTTCATGTTCGGGAGCCAGCTGGAGCGCTTGTGGGGGCCGAAAAGGTTTTTGAACTATTACCTCATCAGCGGTTTGGGGGGATTTTTCTTGCACGAGTTGGTGGTGGGGGTTTCGCTGTATCAGCAGTTTGGGACGTTTTTCCCGTCGCGTGAACTTTTGGTTCCACCCGGGTTTTCGCCCATCGACGGGGTGGCATTGCTGGAGCACTACTACGGTCGGGTGGTGGGCGCATCCGGTGCGGTCTTCGGATTGCTGCTGGCCTTCGGAATGCTGTTCCCGAACACGGAGCTGATGTTGCTTTTTCCGCCGATTCCGATCAAAGCGAAGTACTTCGTGTTCGGCTACGGGGCCATTGAGCTGTTCCTAGCATTGAGTGAAGGAGGAGGGGACAACGTGGCACATTTCGCCCACCTCGGGGGCATGTTGTTCGGGTACTTGCTGCTCAAACGGTGGCAGCGTGACCGCAGTTCCTTCTACTGAGCATGTGGGCGGACCTGCAGAAACACTGGCGTGAAGGCGGGGTGCTGACCCGCCTGATTCTGCTGAACCTCGGCGTGTTCGTTGTGGTGGCGACGTTGCGGCTTTTAGGTCGGCTGGGGGTGATTCCGGGGTCGGGGGAGGGTGTGACTGGCGGTGGGGTGCTCGGACTTGCGGTTTCGTGGGATGTGGAGGTGTTGAAGGTGCGGCCGTGGTCGGTCATTACCCACATGTTCGTGCACACAGACGTGTGGCATGTGGCGCTGAACATGTTGCTGTTGTGGTGGATGGGGCGGCTTTTTGCTGCGACGTTAGGCAATAGGAAGTTGCTGTCTACGTATCTGTTAGGCGGCCTTGCGGGATGTGCAGGGTACATCGTGATGTTCAACCTGTTCCCCGGATTGCGCAGCGGAAGCCTGTTCGCCTACGGGGCGAGCGCTTCGGTGATGGCGGTGTTTGCTGCGGTGGCGACCCGGGAGCCGGACCGACCGATAGGCATGCTGTTCCTCGGGCCGGTGGCGTTGAAGTGGGTGGCACTCGTGTACGTTGCCCTCGATTACTTCGGACTGAGTTCCGGTGGGCCCAATGCAGGCGGGCACCTGGCCCATTTGGGCGGGGCGGCGTATGGGTTTTTCCTCATCCGGGCGCTGGACCGTGGCCGCGATCCGGGGCGTTGGCTGGAGGCGCTGCTGGACCGCCTGGCCGTGTGGACGCGGATGGGGTCGAGCTCTGGACCTCGGATGCGGTTTGTTTCGCGCAAGCGCACGGCGCCAGCCACCCGACGGACGGTGAGCGATGAAGAGTTCAACGCGTCGAAGCGCGAGAAGGCGGCCGAGCTGGACCGCATCCTCGACAAGATTTCTCGGCAGGGCTACGACCAGTTGACGGTGGAAGAGAAGCGGTTCCTCTTTGAGCAGTCGCACCGATGAAGAAGACACGGCGGGCGTGGGGGTCGGGGGTGCTGGTGTGGCCCGGTGCAGCAGCGGTGCTGGCTGCGGAGCTGGCCGTGCGGGTGAGTCCGGAGGTTGTGACGTTGCTGGCCCCGTTCGGGCTGATGTATCCGTGGGTGCTGCTGGTGCTGGCTGCAGGAACCGTTTGGCGTTTGGTCACAGGCGACCTCAAAGGGTTGATTCTGCCTGCAGCAGTGCTGGCAATCACCTGGACGCATGCTGCGGAGACGTGGGCGGGCTGGTGGAGCCCAGCGGCGGATGTCCAAGTGGATCCCGGGACCGAAGTGGAGGTCCTGTCGTGGAATGTGCGGCTGTTCGACCGGTACGATGCCCTGGGTGGGGCCCCGATTCGGGACAGCATCCTCGCCGTTATCGACGGTGAAGGGGCGGACATCGTGTGCTTGCAGGAGTGCTTCATCGATGAGGGCAAAGAGGCATGGATGCGCCGGGAGACGCTGGAGCGGCGGGCCGGGACTGAGTTTTGGCATGCAGACTTTTCGCACGAAATCGACCGGAACACCCATTTCGGACTGGTTACCCTCTCGAAACACCCGATTGTTCGGTCGGAAGTCATTCGTTTTGAGAACGATGCGAACAACGGCTGCATCGTGACGGACGTGGTGGTTGCCGGCGACACGGTGCGGATTTTCAACGCGCACCTGAGTTCGATCCGGTTCGACCGGAAAGACTACGAAGCGGTGAAGACCGGCCCGGATCCGGACCAGCGGGCGCGGCTCTGGGCGCGGCTGAGCAAGGCATGGGTGAAGCGCGCCGCCCAAGCCCGGGAAGTGGCTGCGGAGGTCGAGGCCAGTCCCCATCCGGTGGTGCTCGTGGGCGATTTCAACGATTCACCGGTGTCGTATGCCGTGCACCGGTTTGAGATGTTAGAAGACGCGTTTGCTGCCGGGGGCCAAGGTTTGGGCG
Source organism: Chryseobacterium gleum (assembly GCA_945883885.1). Lineage (GTDB taxonomy): Bacteria > Bacteroidota > Bacteroidia > Flavobacteriales_D > Sanyastnellaceae > CAMCYM01. Next base: position 12,120 of record CAMCYM010000014.1, on the reverse strand, counting down.
GTACCTACATCGGGGACCTGCCGCCGCTGCGCATCGACTACATCCTCCACTCCCCGGAGCTTGAGGCGCGCAGCTTCAAGACATTGGATGTGGAACTCAGCGACCACCGCCCGCTGCGGGCGCGCTTCACGTGGTCCGCTCAATAAGTCGATTTCCGCCGCAGGAACCGCTCATAGAGCGTGACGTTGAGCCCGATGAGCAGGAACCCGTAGATCAAGTCATCCACTGGCATCGAGAAGATGCGCCAGCCGGTCGTATGCGGGTTTGCATACCAAACGATGTGGTCCACCACCTGCTCCGGTTCGCGGTGCAGCAGCGGGTAGTCCCAAAACTGCACCCCCGTCAGCACGCCGTTCGTAAGGATGAAAGGGACGAGCAGGATGAAATAGGCGAACCACAAGCGCCCCATGAAGGGCGTTTGGGCAGCCACCGCCCACAGCAGAAAAAGGGCCGTCAGCCCTGAAGCGGAAACGGTATACCAATGCCCGGGATGCGCGGCCGCGACGGCTACGCACACTGCGGCCCCCAGCAGCGAGAGCGACACATGGCCCCAGCGCAGCGGATCGCGCGGCACATAGGACCGCAGCACCGCGTAGGTGAACACAGATGCATACGGGATGCAGAGGAAAAAGAGGATTTCTTCGACGGGCAATCCGGCCACGTTCCAGCCCATGAGGTAGTCGGGGTTGAATCCCCAAATCCCCCGTGCCGTGAACCACGTGTCCCACGCCACGAAGGCAGCCGCGACGCAGAGGATGGCCGGCACGAAGGCGCGCCACCCGGATGCAAAGTTGACCCGACGGTCAAAACTCAGGGCGAGCGGTGGCAGCAGCACCGCCGCGTTGATCAGGAGGTAGAGCCCTTTCATGCGGATTGCCGGCTCCGCGTGGCGAGTTGCGTACGGGCTTCGCGGAGGTACCGCCGCGGCACGAAGAGCATGCCGAAGCACTCGCCGTCCTCCTTCGTCAGGTGCTTGTGGTGGACCTTGTGGGCGCGGCGGATGGCCAGCATGTAGGCGCTTTCCGAGGTTCTAAACCACTTGAACCTTTGGTGTATAAATATATCGTGTACAAGGAAATAGGCTAATCCATATAGTGCAATGCCTGAACCTATCCAAACCCGAAAATCCCCACCCGCCATCGCCCCGGTAATGAAACAAGCCGCACTGGGAATCGCGAAGATCAAGAAGAAGGCATCGTTCTTTTCAAAGAAGCCGGGACCGTGCGTATGGTGGTCTTCGTGGAAGTACCACATCCACCCGTGCATGAGGTACTTGTGGGCAAGCCAAGCCACCCCTTCCATCACGAAGAAGGTGGCTACCACGATGGCTGCCGGGACCAAGATGGAAATCAGAGCGTCCATGGAAAGAGGTTGAGCAGGCAGAAAAACAGCGCAAAGATGAGAAACAGCCGGGCGGGGGCTGGTGTTTCCGAGGCGGATGCACCCGGCGAAACGGCAGGTCGAAGCACGAGCAACACGAACGCCACCCCCCACCAGCTTGCATAGTTCGTCCACGGCGGCGTTCCGCCCTCCCACATCCACCAACCCGACTGGATGGCGACAGGTTCAAGCAGACCGTCGACGGCGGTCATCAGGCTCGCTCCCACGGCGGCCATGCTCCACCGGTTGCGGGCACCGCATCGGACGGCCCACGCTGCGCCCCCTTCGAGCATCAGGAGCCAAAGCAGCCCCAGCAGAAGGGGCACCCCGGCCACCTTCCACCCCAGGCCTGTGCCGTAGTGGTAATCCCCGAACAGCAGGCCGGTGTTCACGCCCACCACTTCAGACACGTATCCCACCACCGCGCCGAGGACCCAGTGCCATGTGGCGTTTCGGCGGGCAGCCCACAACACCACCCCGCCGCTGATTACCAGATTCAGGGCTGTGAGGCCGAGGAAGAAAGACCCGAATCCGGCACAAATCCCCACCGCCCCCACCGTGTGAAGGAATGCCGGCAGCATCCAAGCGAGGCGGTCGGTGCGTTCGGGGGTCATGGGTGTGGGTGGTGCTGGGCCACCAAATCTGCAACGATTCCGGCGCCCATCAAACACAGCGGAATGCCGCCTCCGGGGTGGACAGAACCGCCGACGACGAACAGGCCCCGGAGCCCGGTATGCCGGTTGCGGTGCCGCAAAAATGCGGCCGATGCCGTGTTCGAAGAAGCTCCATAAAGTGCTCCTTGCCAGGAGGATGTGCGGGATTGAATCAAGTTCGGAGTGAGGACTTCTTCGGCCTCGATGCAGGCCTCAAGATCGGCCCCAAGTGCACGGGAAAGCCGCGCGATAGCGGCCGCGCGCACGCGCGCGACATCTTCTTTTGTCCCGAGAGAACCGGCCCGCACGTTGACCATCACAAAGAGGTTCATGCCGTCCGGCGGGGCATCGCCGGGCTCCTCCACGGAGGTCACGTTCACATACACCGTGGGATCGTCACCGGGGTCGCCATCGGTTGCAATCCGTCGAAACTCTTCCGCGTAATCCCGGCTGAAGAAGAGGTTGTGCACGTGGAGCTCGGGGAATTGCTTGCGCACACCGAGGTACAGGATGAGTCCCGATGTGGACCGTTCGGCGCCGAGGATGCGCTCGGGGGCGGGAAGCTCGGGAAGAAGCCTGCGGTAGGTCGGGTGGATGTCAGCGTTCGAGACCACAACCGGTGAGCGGAGCTCCGGGCCATCGGTGCACCAGACCCCGGTCACGTGGCCGGACGTGTGCAAGATCCGCTCGACGGCGGTATTGAACCGGTATTCCACCCCGAGTGCCTCACCGAGGGCATGGAGGTGGCGTGCGATCGCACCCATGCCGCCTTCGGGCAGGAACGTGCCGAGGCCGTGTTCCAGGTGCGGAATGGCCAGCAACATGGCAGGCGCGCGGTACGGATCCGAGCCGTTGTAGGTGGCGTAGCGGTCAAAGAGTTGGGTCAGGTGGGGGTGGCCCAGACGCTGCGCGTTCCGCCGGTGCAGCGTGCCGGTCAAGGGCAACGTGAGCATGCCGCGGACCAAACGCCGCATAGCGGCTCCGCGGTAGGTCGAGGGTTCGTGCAGGCTTTGGTCCAAAAAAACCGGCCGGGTCAGCTCGAACGTCTTGCGACTCAGCTCCAGCTGGGCATTCACGGCCGAGGGATCCACTCCGAACGCTCGGCGCACCTCGGCGTCGCGCCGTGCCGGATCTGTCCACGCGGTAAACCGGGTGCCGTCTTCCCAAAAATACTCCGCTGCCCGGTCCAGGCGCCGGTACCGAAACTCCGGCACCGCCGCTGCCCGCGGCGACGCTGCCCGCGCGAGGGCATCCAACTCCATCACCAGCTCCGGCAGAGTAAACAGCGACGGCCCCAAATCGAACCGGTACGACCCCAGCCACGCCTCCCGCACCTTGCCCCCCGGACCATCGGCCTGTTCCACCACCGTCACACGGCGTCCGGCCGCGGCGAGGCGGATCGCCACCGCGAGCCCACCCACCCCAGCCCCCACCACAATCGCCGTTGGGTCTTCCCGCTTCGCCATCCCTCAGGACTTCATCGCGGCAATCGCCGCAGCCGCCGGTTCAAACAAGAGACGAAACCACGCCGTGAACCGCTCCGGCGACGCGGCGAGCTCGGCCCGCAACTCCCCTTCCGGCACGTACCGCACCGCGTCTGCCTCGTCCGGATCCGGCGACGGCGGCGCATCGGTCCGCCCCACGAACACGTGGTCGTACTCGTGCTCCACCAGTCCCCCTGCAAACTCGGCCCGGTACACGAACCCGAACGCCGGCTCCAGCGCGCACGCCATCCCCATCTCCTCCCGCAAACGGCGGTGCGCGGCGTCCTCCACCCGTTCCCCGGGCCGCGGATGGCTGCAGCAGGCATTCGTCCAAAGCCCGGGGCTGTGGTACTTCCCCGCCGCACGCCGGTGCAGCAGCCACTCGCCGGCGCCGTTCACCACGACGACCGACAGCGCACGGTGCAATTCACCGCTGCGGTGCGCTTCGAGCTTGCGCCGCACACCGATTTCGCGGTCGTGTGCGTCGACAAGTACCACGAACTCTATGTCTTCCAGGGACTTCATTTGGCCTTCAGCGTTGCGCGCACAAAGTTCTCAAAAGCCGGCGAGCCGGCCCAAACGCCTTTCCGCAGCGCGGCCTCCACTGCCGCCCGATCCACTGCCAAATGCGCGCGGTACCCCAAAAACACGGGCACATTCTTCGCCACCCCATACCGCAACAGCCGCAAATCCGCCGACCCCGGTGCCCCTGCCACCGCTGCATCCAGTTCGTCCCGCCAACGCACAAATCCCCGGTACTGATCCCAGGGCATGGACAGAAACTGGCACATCATCATGCCCGCCGTCGCCCGAAACCCGCGTGCCACCGGATCCCCGCCACTGGCCCGAACCTGCTCCACGGCCTTCCGCTCGAACGCTGCACACACGGACTCACGTTCCCAATCTGCGCAGGCGAGGCGGTAAGATTCGCGGACGGAAATCAGGTTGAGGGAGGAGGGAGGGGGGAGTGGGAGGGGTGAGGGTGAGGGTGAGGGATGAGTGGGGAGGGGGGAGGGTGAGGGGTGAGTGCGGGGGGGGAGGGAAGGGGCGGAGTGCGTGAAGTGGATCGGTAGAACCAGCAGGAAGAGCAACCCGGAGGCGAATCGGAAACGCACTGTTCTCCGGCAGGGGATAGCCACCCGGGTACCGTCGGAAGGTGCAACCGTGCGCTCTGCTTGCTTTGCCATCAAACTGTCCACTTCAAACTCAAACTCAAACTGGAACTCAAACTCACAGCATGTTCAAGCTGTGCCGGAGGTACGAGCCGACGAAGAGGGTGGCTTTGCGGGAGTTGGGGATGCGGATGCGCTCCTCCAGCACGCGGTGGCTGGGGAGGGAGCGGATTTTTGCGAAGAGGCGCTGGTAGTACACGTACGCGACGTAGACGCCGAGGCGGGCTTCTCGCGGCAGTTGGACGATGCCGGCGTGGGCAGCGCGGAAGTCGGCGTCGATTTCCTCCTCGATGCGGGCCTTGGTGGCGTCGTCGAAGGCGTTGAAGTCGATGCCGGGAAAGTACGTGCGGCCCATGTGGATGAAGTCCGCTTCGAGGTCGCGGAGGAAGTTCACCTTTTGGAACGCCGCCCCGAGGCGGCGTGCAGGCGGAAGCAGCGCATCGTAGAGCGTCTGATCTCCGTTCGTAAAGACTTTCAGGCACATGAGCCCGACCACTTCGGCAGATCCTACGATGTAGTCGTCGAAACCCTGGCGGTCGTACGCGGCGCGGTCGAGGTCCCACTCCATGCTGCGCAGGAAAAGCTCAACGTGCTCTGGGTCAATGCCGTAGCGGTGGTAGGTCTGTTGGAAGGCGTGCAGGATGGGGTTCATGCTGAACCGGTCGCGGATGGCGCGTTCGGTGTCGGCGCGGAACGAAGCGAACAGCGCCACCTTGTCGGTGTGGTGGAAGCTGTCCACGATTTCGTCTGCAAACCGCACGAAACCGTAAATCGCGTAGATGGGGTTGCGCAGCCGGGGCGCGAGGAAGCGGATTCCGAGGGAGAACGAGGTGCTGTAAGCGCGTGTTGTGCGTGCGCTGCAGTCTACGCAGACCTTGTCGTACAGGGCGATGGCGTCCATGGGAGATTAACCGGCTGGGTGGGGGTGAGGTTCACGGCGGGCCGCGGGAGTGGAAAGGTAGGCGTGGGCTTCGGCAGCAGCGACTTCGCCGCTGATGAGGCTCGGCGGAACGCCGGGGCCCGGCGTGGTGAGTTGGCCCGCGAAGAAGAGCCCGGGGAGCTTCGAGCGCAGCTTCGGCTTGAGGAAGGCGGTTTGGCGCAGCGTATTCGCAAGCCCGTAAGCGTTGCCTTTGAAGGCGCGGTAATCGGCCTCAAAATCGCGGTGGGCATAGCCGCGTTGGTACACGATGTGCGGGCGCAGGTCGCGGCCGGTGTGCTGCTGAATCCGCTCGAGCATCATCTCGAGGTAGCGCTCGCGTGTGTCGGATTCTTCGACCAAACCAGGAGCCAAAGGGACCAGCAGAAACAGGTTTTCCCCGTGTTCCGGAGCCACCGACGGGTCGGTCCGCGATGGCGCCGAGCAATAAAAAAGCGGGTTCTCCGGCCAGGTCTTTGACGTGTAAATGGTCTCCGCATGCGGACCGAAGGGCGTGTCGAAGAACAGGTTGTGGTGCTGCAGCTCGGGCACGCGACAATCCAGACCGAGGTAGAACAGCAGCGAGGAGGGCGACATCGTCCGGGACTCCCAGTACTTCGCATCGTAGCGCCGCCAGCGCTGCGGCAACAGGTGCTGTTCCACGTGGTGGTAGTCCGCGGCGGCGATGACCGTGGAGGCCTCGCGCGACATGCCGTTGCGCAGGCGCACGCCGGACACCCGGCCTCCGGTCTCCTCGATCTCCGCCACATCCGCGTGGTACTCGAACGTGACCCCGTGGGATTCTGCGACGCGCACCATGGCTTCGACGATGCGGTGCATGCCGCCCATCGGGTACCACGTGCCGAGGACGGTGTCCGCGTAGTTCATCAGGCTGTAGAGGGCCGGCGTCCGCTCGGGTGCTGCGCCGAGGAAGAGGACCGGGAACTCGATGATGGACAGGATCTTCGGATGTGAGAAGTACGACCGCGCGTGTGCGCTGAACGAGCGCAGGAGTGTGAGGCGGGTGGCGTCTTTGAGGGTTTGGAGGTCAGCGAATTCGAGGACGCTGTGCGCGGGCTTTTGGACAAACCGGCCCATCCCGATTTCGTACTTCGTTCGCGCCTCTTCCATGAAGGCTTTCAGCCGGTTGCCAGCTCCAGGCTCCAGGGATTCAAAGACTTCGGCCAGCGGCTCCAGGCCCGCCGGGATGTCGAGCGGACCGTCTGCGAAGTAGACGCGGTAGGACGGATCCAAACGCACCAGGTTCAACTCGCGCTGAACGTCCGAGCCGAACTGCTTGAAGTACGCCTCGAATACGTCGGGCATCCAGTACCAGCTGGGCCCCATGTCGAAGGTAAATCCCTCGGCTTCAAAGACCCGCGCCCGCCCGCCCGCCATGCCATGCCGCTCAAGAACGGTCACACGGTGCCCGCGCGCAGCCAGTGCCGTCGCTGCTGCAATGCCTGCAAAGCCGGCGCCGATGACAAGGGTGGAGGAGGAGGGCGCAGGGGTCGGAGAGCGATGGGAGTCCATGGATTGTGCAACAAGGTCCACAGAAAGGTTGTTCTTTCGACCCGAGTGAGAACACTTAATTTCGTCGCATGCAGGGAATTTCAGCGCAATCCGAGGCCGAGGAGCACTTCGATCTCGTGGCCTTCGGGGCCCATCCGGACGATGTGGAGCTCTCCGCAGGCGGCACGATTTCGCGCGCGGTGGCGGCTGGGCGGCGGGTGGCCCTCGTGGATTTGACCCGGGGAGAACTCGGCACCCGGGGTTCGGCGGAACTGCGTGCGGTGGAGGCCGCCGAGGCCGCCCGGGTGCTCGGAATCGCGCACCGCGAGCAGTGCGGCTTGCCCGACGGCCTGTTCGGCGATGACGAGGATGCGCTCGGCCGGGTGGTCGAAGCGATTCGGCGGTTGCGACCGGCGGTGGTTCTGGCAAACGCCCGGGAAGATCGCCACCCGGACCACGGGCGCGGGGCTGCGCTGGTCGAGCGGGCCTGCTTTCTCGCGGGCCTTCCGCGCTTCCAGCCGGGCCAGGCGCCGTGGCGCCCACGGCTGGTACTACATTATGTGCAGGACCGCTTCCGTGTGCCGACCATCGTGTTCGATATCACCGGATTTGAGCAGACCAAATACGCCGCCATCGCGGCGTACAGCTCCCAGTTTTACGCGCCCGAAGTCTCCGACTCCGCGTTGCCTGCCACGCCCATCAGCTCCCCGGAATTCCTGGAAAACCTCCGCGGCAAGGATGCGGTGATGGGGCGGTACATCGGTGTCCGCTCCGGCGAGGGATTCGAGTCGAGCCGGCCCCTGGGCGTGACCGGCTTCGACGCGTTGTTCTGAACGCCGCGCTGCGGCGCGCTGCGGTTCGGTGCTGCGCAGTTTAGCGCAGCGCAGGGGTGTTCAGCGCCGGACGAAATCGCTGGTGCGGAACCGGAAGGCGGTGCGGCCTTCGGTCCGACGGAAGGCGACGGCAAGTCCGAAGGTTTGGGCGATGGCTCCGGCGCTGGCCGCCCAAGCTGCCCCGACCGCTCCCGCCGAGGGAATCCAGAGCAGCGCACACCCGACGCCCACGGCGAGCCCCGTTGCGGAGGTCCATGCATTCCACCGGTGCAGTCCGCGTCCGCTCAGGTGGTGGGAGAAGACCGGCGCCAGGCCGCCTGCAAGGCTCGCTCCGGCGGCGGCACGCACCACTTCGGCAATGCCAGAAAATCCGAACACCGCGGCGTACCACCGGTCCGGAACGGCCACCGCACTGGCCACGAGCACCGCAGTCCCCGCCCCGGCAAAGGCCAAATGGAACCGGGTGCGACTGCGCCGCATGTCCTCATCCTGTTCCCGTGCGGACTCGGCGTGGACGAGCGGAGCGACGCCGCGGGCCACGCTCCAAACCGCTTCCGTGCCCGCCCACGCCACCGCAAACAGGCCGGACGCGGTACCGTGTCCCAGCAGGGCGACGTAGATGCGGTTCGCCGCCAGTTGCAGCACCGCGCCGAGGGAGGCGGGGGGGCCGTGGCGGGCGAGCAGCCGGGAGGCTGCTCGCAGGCCGCCGCGCGCGCCCCGCCCACGGGCGGGCAGCGCCCCGAGCGACGCGAGGGCGGTCAGCGCGAGCGCGCTGCCGAGCGCGGCGGCAAACGCCGCAGGCGTGCGCCACGCCACCCCCCCGTACACGGCAGCGGCGAGGAAGGCCGTGAGCCCGGTTTGGCAAAGCTGCAATGCGTTGAAAAAGCGCACGCTACCGCGCGCCACGGCCACCTGCCCGTGGAAGTTGATCACCCCCTGCAACCAGCCCAGGCCGGCGACCGTCCACGCCACACCCACCGATACCCCGGGCACCGTGGGCAAGAGCAGCCCCGTCGCCACCGCCACGCCCCCCAGCCACAGATGCCCTGGGATCACCAAATCCTCCAGATCCACGCGCTGAGCGAGGTACACGACTGCGCCTCCCGCAATCAGTCCACCCAGCGACGCCGACAGCAGCAAGCCTAACTGCAACATCGCCACCTCACCGAGACCGGCGGCACCGAGCATGCGCGCATTCATCAACAGTGTTGCAGCCGTCAAGGCTAACACAGCAATGCGGGCGGCAACGGAGCCGGTGGCTTTTGAAAACACCTATGTGAGGGTTGAGTGTGAGGCGCCGCTGCGCGGCGGAGGTTGAGTGTGAGGCGCCGCTGCGCGGTGGAGGTTGAGTGTGAGGCGCCGCTGCGCGGCGGAGGTCAGAGGACGGAACGGTAGACGTCGAGGTAGGCGCGTGCGATGACGGGGACCGAGAAGAGCTCTTCCGCGGTGGTTCGAAGCAGGTCGCGGTTCCAGCGGGTCGACACGGTGTAGGCGATGGCTTCAGCAAGCGCGGCTTCGTCGCCCGGGGGAACGAGGATGCCTTGGGCAGGACCGAGGTGTTCCCGGATGCCGCCCACGTCGCTGGAAATGACGGGAATGCCGCTCGCCCACGCTTCGCCGATCACGCACGGGAAGTTCTCGTAGTGGCTGAAGAGCAGGAGGCCATCGGCTTCGCGCATGCGGCGGGCGACGGTGCCCAGGGGGAGTTCGCCTTCGAAGGTGACCTGGCCCGCAATGCCCAGTTTCAGTGCGAGTTCCTCGTGGGGGGCAGGGTCTCCGTCGCCGAGGATGACCACTTCGAGTTGCGGGAGGTCGGGCAGGCACCGTTGCAGGGCACGGAGGATGCCGGAGATGTTTTTTTGGCGATCCACCAGAGAGCTCACATGCAGGAGCGTAAACCGATCCGGACGCACATCTGTCGCCGGAAGCGGGTGGAAGAGGCGCGTATCCACCACGTTCGGAACCGTTCGGAACCGCTCCTCGTTGCGGATGCCGAAGGTGCGCATTGCCGCGCCCAAATCGTCCGATACCGGGCAAATCAGCGCCGCTGCTGCCCCGGTCTTCTTCAGGGCGCGGCGCTGCCAAAATCCCAGCCGCTTCCCAGGTCCCCGCTGGTACGCCGTCCAATGCTCCGTCAGCACGAGCGGCACGTTCCAGCGCTGCGCAAGCTCTCGCGCCGCCGCCCCCGCCGGATATCCCACATGCAAGTGCACCACGTCCGGCGCCTCGGTCACGCCCTCTGCCAGCTCCAAGAGCGCGCGGGTCGCCCCCCGCACCACCGGTTTCCGGCCCGGGAAATAAACCGTACGCTCCAGCACTCCCGCCCGGCGCACCACCTCGACTCCGGGACTCGGTCCATCCCCGCGCATCACCGGCGCCGCGTACCAAACCTCAGACGGCGCCACCGTCGCGATCGCCTGCACGTGCCGCTGCACGAAATTCCCCAAGGTTCGGTGTACCGCACTGGGGTACCAACTGGCCAGGTGCAGGACCCGAATCGGAGCTTCGTCAGACATCGGCGCGAAGTTCGAAAATTCATCTATCTTTGCGCCCCGCTTCGGCGGAAATGGTGGCCATAGCTCAGCTGGTCAGAGCACTGGATTGTGGTTCCAGGGGTCGTGGGTTCGAGCCCCATTGGCCACCCCGAGCGTTCAACGCACACGCACAGAGGTCCCCCGGTTGTTCCGGGGGATTTTTTTTGGGCAAAAAAAAACACCCCTCGCACGGCAAGCGTTTTCGGTGAATTTGTATAAAAAAGTAGTGGAAACGTCATTCGTATGGCTTCATTCGTATATTCGACTCACCAAAAAACCTAACCGTCCATGCGTGTCCGACTCCTAACCCGGCATGCGTGGTGTGCGCTGTTCGCCCTGTGCACATCCGCCGTCTCTGCCCAGCTCACTGGCATTTCCACGGAAATCGTCCAAATCCACACCAGCGGCGCCCTCTCCGGCCAGGTCACCTACCGCGTGTACGCCGACCTCACTTCGCCCACCGACTACGTCAGCGCCGTGTACGGAAGCGGAACGAATCCGCTTGAAATCAGCACTGTAACGAACTTCTATCAGGATACCTTCGGCGCCGCCCTTGCGACCAGCATCAATACGAGTTTTCTGGCTTTCGCTCCGACGCTTGCCTTCGATTCCTGGCTGACCATCGGCGCCGCTCCCGGCGATGCCGGCGCCGCGAACGGCGTGAATTCCATCGGCATGGGTGCTGCACTGGCGGCATTCGAAGCGGGCAATGACCTCGTCGTGAACTCCGGCGCGGGCGGAAGTTGGTTCCTGATTCCCGGCAACGCGCTGGGCGTGGCAGGCGCTGACAACCGCGTGCTCTTGGCGCAGTTGACCTCGAACGGGGTGATTTCGCTCGACCTGAACGTGCAGGTGTTTGTCGCCGGCCAGCAGGCCGACGACCAAATCGCAGACGAAGCCGCCGAGCTCGCCTTCGCCCCCGGCTGCAGCGATCCGCTCGCATGCAACTTCAGCGCCGCGGCCATCTCGAACGACGGTTCCTGCACCTATCCCGCCTCCACCTGCATCGATTGTGCGGGCAATCCCGCGGGCGACGCGAACGGCAATGGCATCTGCGATGCGAGCGAAATCACCGGATGCATGGACGCATTAGCGTGCAACTTCGCAGCCGCGGCAAATGTCCCGGGCTCCTGTACCTACCCATTGCCTTACCGCAACTGCGATCAGGACTGTTTGGCCGACGACGACAGCGACAATGTGTGCAACGCGCAAGAAATCTACGGATGCACGGACCCCGCGGAAGCGAACTACAATCCTGCCGCTACGGAGGAGGATGGTTCGTGCAGCACGGTCGTCGGTTGCATGGATCCGCTCGGGTCGAACTACAACCCAGCTGCAAATTCAAACGGCTGGTGCAACATCAACCCGGCGGTGTATTGCGGCGCGGGTACGGTTTGGCACGCAGCTACTTCGAAGTGCATCCCGGACGGCTCTGCGGGATATGGCGGGTACGGCAGCGCGTGCTTCGGCGATTTCAACAACGACGGTGCGCGGGGCATTCCGGATTTGCTGATTTGGCTCCCGGTCTTTGAAAATGCGTGTGGGGAGGATGAGTGAGGTTGAGATTGAGGTTGAGTTTGAGATTGAGATTGAGGTTGAGTTTGAGGGGGGTGGTGATGCAACCGGGGAGAGGTGC
>CAMCYM010000013.1 GCA_945883885.1 Chryseobacterium gleum | reverse complement strand
CCACGGTCCAGAAGCCGGGATTCGAACAGGCGGTGGTGCTCCCACCGCCTGTTTGCGTCTGGGAGGGTGCGCAGGGGATCAGGCTCCCACGGCAGGTCAGGCGCACACAGCAGGAACAAATCGACCTGCAAACCCTCCCGGTAGACCTGGACCGGGCAACAGCCGAAGACCACTTCGCCCCACAGTTCGATGACCAGCGGACAGGCATCGGAGAGGATGCCCGGCGCGAGGTGCAAGCGGTCCAGGGCAAGACGCTGTTCGTCGCAGAGGCGGGCGAGGTCGTCGGGCGCCGTCCGCCCTTCACGCACGGCGGCATCCCCCCGCGCCGCTTCAGCCACCCACGGCCAGCCCAAATGTGCCGCCAACGCCTGCGCGGCGGTGGTTTTGCCGGTGCTTTCCACACCCGTCAGGCAAACGGTGAGCGGGCGCTTCATGGCCAGGGCAAAAAATCCCACATGCCTTCGCAGGCGAGCATCAAGTACACGATTTGCAGGCCCATGCCCCACCGCAATCCGGAACGCGCATAGAGCAGGACCCCGGCGGAATTCACCACCACCCAGTACCGCCAATTCCACGGATCGTTCAGCACCATCCAGTACGTAGCGAGCAGACTTCCGACGGTAGTGAACAGGTCGAGTCCGACCGAGGTGGCGTCTGTCCACCGCCGCAACGCCACCCACCCCAGTCCCCACGCCATCGCTGCGGCTCCCAATCCAGCGGCGTGGGCGCCTGCATCCGGCACTACGGCCTCCCATCCCTGATCGGCCCGCACCATGCCCCACACGGCGAACGCGGCATACGCCGCCCACAGGAACGCCTCGGCTAGGAGCCGTTTCCGGTGGCACACCCATACAAACAGCACCGAGCCAACGAATGCCGCCGGATAGGCCCAGCTCTGCTCCAGCATGTACCCGACCGTGTATCCGAGGTTGAGCACGGCAGCTAGGGCCTCGGCAGCGTGCGCCAGTGCCGGGCTCATGGGGCGTCGAACGTGCAGTTGCACGGAGGGCTCATGTCCAGCTCGATCCCCGGCAGCCACAGCTTCAGTTGCTCTTGTTCTTCCGCCGACATCGTGTTGTGCAACAGGTCAATGCGTTTCAGGTGTGGCAGTCGGCCGAGGCTGGCGGGCCAAACCTCCAACGGGTTGTCCCACACGGCAAGCACTTCGAGCGAGGTCAGGCGGTCGATGTCCTCGGGGATGCGGTCGATGGCGTTGTCGCCGAGGTGGAGCTCCCGCAGCGCAGGCATGCGAAGCACCACCGGCGGCCAAGCAGTCAACCGGTTGCGGTCGGCTCGGAGAACTTCCAGATGCACGAGAGCGGCCAAGGTGTCGGGCAGCGCGGCGAGGCGGTTGCGGTCGAGGATGAGTTCGCGCAGTTCCGTGAAGGACCCGACCGTGGCCGGGACCTCCGTCAGACGGGTGTGGCTGAGGTCGAGCCGTGTGACGGGACGGCCTGCGGCGCGGAGGGCGAGGGCTTCTTCGAGGCTGTGGGCGGTTTGGCCGGCGGCGGAGCCGGCGAGCACGAGCCACAAGCCCAGGATCCACGGTGCTTTCATGCCAGCCGGAGCGTGCGTTCAACCCCACCCGTGCGGGCAAGCAGGTCCAGTGATTCGTGGCGGTCCGCAGCCAGCTGGGCCTGCAGCGCCGACGCGTCCGCAAACCGCTGCTCATCCCGCAGCCGCTCGACGAAAAACAGGCGCATTTGCTCGCCGTAGCAACTCCGGAGGGGCTCGAGCGCGTGGGCTTCGACCGTCCGCTCAGGGGTGGGCCCGTCGCCGTCCGACGCGGTAAAGGTGGGCCTGGTACCTACATTGACCATGGCCGGCACCGGGCGCTTGCCTGCCAGGGCCGCCCATGCGGCGTAGACTCCGTCGGCAGGCACGAGCTTCAGCGGATCCTCCGGCTGGACGTTCGCGGTCGGAAAGCCTAACCCACTCCCGCGCCCAGCGCCGTGGACCACGGTGCCCGTGAAGGGATAGGGCGCGGTGAGCCATGTGGCGGCCGTGGCCACATCGCCACCGGCCAAGGCTTCGCGCACCTTGGTGGAGCTTACGCGTACCTCGTCCACGGAGGCGGCCGCGAGTTCTTCGACGGCAAATCCATGCACGTCCCCGAGTCGGGCGAGTTCGTGGAAATCTCCCGACCGACCGCGGCCGAACCGGTGGTCATATCCCACCACCACGCAGGCCGGCCGGATGCCATGCACGAACAGAGCCTCAACATATTCTTCGGGCGACATCCGCGCGAGGTCCAGCGTAAACGGCTCGACCACGAGGTGGTGCAATCCGGCGGCTTCGAGCAGGTCCCGCTTTTCGTCCGCGGAATTGAGCACCTGCAGGCCGTGTGAATCCGGGTGCAGCACGGTGCGCGGATGCGGGGAGAAGGTCAGCAGGCAGGTCTCTGCGCCGAGTTCGTGTGCCTTGCGGCCGAGTGCGGCGAGCACCGCCCGGTGCCCAGCATGCACGCCGTCGAAGGTTCCGACGGTCAGCACAATCGGTCGGTCTGCCCGAACATCGCGGGCACGTTCATGCACCTTCACCACCCAAAGGTAGGTTGTGCGGGGAGGAGATTTGGCTGTACTTTCGCGCCGAATTTCATTGCCATGCACGGTACCATTTCTCAAGTCATCGGCCCGGTGGTCGACGTCACGTTTCCGGCAGGAACGCCGCTTCCGAAGATCCTCGACGCCCTCGTGGTAGAGCGTCCAGGCGGACGTTTGGTCCTTGAGATCCAGAAGCACATCGGGGAAGACACCGTGCGCACGATTTCGATGGACTCCACCGAAGGCCTGAGCCGCGGCACGCAAGTGACCGCGACCGGTCTGGGCATTACGATGCCTGTGGGGGACCAAATCAAAGGCCGCCTCTTCAACGTGGTCGGCGACGCCATCGACGGCATCGGCCAAATCAACCCGCAGGGCGGTCGGGCCATCCACCAGGAGCCCCCGCGCTTCGAAGACCTCAGCACCGCCACCGAAGTCCTGTTCACGGGCATCAAGGTCATCGACCTCATTGAGCCCTATGCGAAGGGCGGCAAAATCGGTCTGTTCGGCGGCGCCGGTGTGGGCAAGACGGTCCTCATCATGGAGCTGATCAACAACATCGCCAAGGGCTACGAGGGCATCTCGGTGTTCGCCGGCGTGGGCGAGCGCACCCGCGAAGGCAATGACTTGCTCCGCGAGATGATCGAGTCGGGCGTCATCAAGTACGGCGAAGCGTTCAAGCACAGCATGGAAGAAGGCGGCTGGGACCTTGCGAAGGTGGACATGGCTGAGTTGGCCAAATCCCAGGCCACCCTGGTCTTCGGCCAGATGAACGAGCCTCCCGGTGCCCGGGCCCGCGTGGCCCTCTCCGGCCTCACCGTCGCGGAGTACTTCCGGGACGGCGACGCCACCACCGGCGGACGCGACATCCTCTTCTTCATCGACAACATCTTCCGCTTCACGCAGGCCGGTTCAGAAGTGTCCGCCCTCCTCGGCCGGATGCCGTCCGCGGTGGGGTACCAGCCGACCCTGGCGACGGAGATGGGTCTCATGCAGGAGCGCATCACCTCGACGAAGCGCGGTTCCATCACCTCCGTGCAGGCCGTTTACGTGCCGGCGGATGACTTGACGGACCCGGCACCGGCAACCACCTTCGCCCACCTCGACGCTACAACGGTCCTTTCGAGGAAAATCGCCGCCCTGGGCATCTACCCGGCGGTGGACCCGCTCGACTCCACGTCCCGCATCCTCACCCCGGCCATCGTCGGAGAGGAGCACTATGCGTGTGCGCAGGACGTGAAGGAGACCTTGCAGCGGTACAAGGAGCTCCAAGACATCATCGCCATCCTCGGGATGGACGAACTCAGCGAGGAAGACAAGCAAACGGTGTACCGCGCACGGCGTATCTCCCGCTTCCTTTCCCAGCCGTTCCACGTTGCGGAGCAGTTCACCGGCATCCCCGGGGCACTCGTTTCCATCGATGACACCATCAAGGGCTTCAAGCGCATCCTCAGCGGCGAACTCGATCACTTGCCGGAAGCGGCCTTTAACTTGAAGGGCACCATCGAGGAGGTCATTGAAGCGGGCGAAAAAATGCTCGCCGAGGCACAATGAGCACCCGCTTCCACGTCGACATTCTGACGCCGGACCGGACGCTCTTCTCGGGAGAAGCCACCTACGTCGGCTTGCCCGGTGTAGACGGTAGCCTCGGGGTGCTCGCAGGCCACGCCCCGCTCATCACGACCCTGAAGGCAGGGGAGGTGACGGTGCGGATCGAGCGCGAAGAGCAACGGTTTGCCGTGCAAGGCGGTACCGTCGAGGTGCTCGGCGGTCAGGTGACCGTGCTCGCAGAGTAACCGCTCCCCCTTTACGCGTGGTGGTAGGGCTCGCCGGCTAAAATGGTATGGGCCCTGTAGAGCTGTTCGACGGCGAAGGGACGAACCATTTGGTGTGAAAACGTGAGTGGGCCCAGGCTCAGCGTGCCGTGCGCCCAGGCGCGGATGCGTTCATGAAATCCGTACGGACCGCCGATGGCCCAGCACACGTGCTTCAGACTGCGCTGCTGCAGCGCAGCGATGTGGCGTGCAAGCCCGGGCGAGTCCATCGATGTACCCCGTTCGTCCAACAATATCAGCCAATCCACGCCAGTAAGAGCTTTCTCAATGAGGGCGGCTTCTCCTGCTTTGACCGTTTCCGGGTCGGGTTTGCCCCCGCGGAGTTTGAAGTCCGGCGTTTCAACGTAGGCAAAACGGGTGTAATGCTGAAGCCGAGCGATGTACTCTGCGGTACCGGTCCGAAGCCAAGCTTCCCGGGTAGTGCCCACGGCGAGGAGGGTGTGCTGCATGGGCGGCAAAGGTAGCCCGGCTCCGGGGTTATCTTCGGGCCATGATCACAGCGGACATGGACCGGCTCATCCGGTTTGCGCTCGAAGAGGACTTCGGCCCCGGGGACGTCACCAGCGCGGCGGCGGTTCCTGCGGACGCGGTGCGGACGGCAGCGGTGTTCGCGAAGGAAGACGGGGTGTTCGCCGGCGGCGAAGTGGCGGTGCGTGTGTACGGACACGTGGATGCGGCGGTGCGGTGCGTGCCGCGCGTAGAGGAAGGCGAACGGTTTACGAAGGGCATGGCGCTTGTCGAGGTCGAGGGGCCGGCGCGGGCGGTGCTGGGCGGGGAGCGGGTGGCGCTGAATTTCTTGCAGCGCATGTGCGGCATCGCCACTCGAACAGCGGAAGTCGCCCAGCGCATCGCCCACACGCCCTGCAAAGTGCTCGACACGCGAAAGACCACACCGGGCCTGCGCGCGTTTGAAAAGTATGCCGTTGCGGTGGGGGGCGGGGTGAACCACCGGATGGGGCTGTACGACATGATCCTCATCAAGGACAACCACGTGGATTTTGCGGGAAGCATGACCGCGGCCCTCGCAGGGGTGCAGCGGTTCCTGGCTCAGCCGTCGAGCCCGCAGGTGCCGGTGGTGGTAGAGGTGCGTGACCGGGCCGAGCTCGACGAAGTCCGGGCGGCGGCCGCAGGGGGGCTGCGCATTCACCGGTATCTGCTGGACAACTGGACACCGGAAGAAATCCGGCCGGTGGTGGCTGAGCGCGCGCCGGGCGAGGTGTTCGAGGCGTCGGGGGGCATCGATCCAAACCGGGCCGTTGCCTATGCTGAAAGCGGGGTGGATTTCATCTCAATGGGGTGGCTGACGCACAGCGTGCCGGGGCTGGATTTGAGCATGAAGCACGTGCGGCGATGACCTCCAGCGGGAACCGGACGCCGGGGTTGCCGGATGGGCCGCTGATCCGGAGGCTCGTGCGCAGTGCTGCATTTCAGCAGGTGCGCGCGGGGTTGCGGCGGGTGAAGCCGTGGGGTCCGGAGGGCGTGGATGCTTACACGGTGCTGCGGTTCTTCGGGATCGGGTTGATCGACGGGGCGGTGGCGACGCGGGCGGCGGCCATCAGCTTCCGGCTGTTCCTCGCGTTTTTTCCCGCGATGATCCTCGTGGTCAGCCTCGTTCCGTTTACGCCGTTGGAGACGGTGGACATCCTCGAAGGGCTTGCGCTGGTGCTCCCGGCGGAGGCGGTTTCATTGCTGGAGCTGACCGTGGACGACTTCATGGCCCAGCGGCAAGGGACGCTGCTGTCCGTGGGTTTTGTGCTGCTGCTGTTTTATGCCTCCGGGAGTGTGAATGCCGTGTTGCGGGGGTTCGGGGAGAGCATCCACGTGCGCGACCGGCCACATCCGATGGTGTTCCGGGTGGTTTCTGTGGGGTTGCTGGTGCTGCTGACCGTATTGTTCCTGTCGGCCGTGTTGCTGCTGGGCGTAGCGGGGGATGTCATCGATTGGGCGCACGGGAAGAGGTGGTTGCGCGGAGACGTCGTGCCGTGGCTCGAGGTGGCGCGTTGGACCCTCGCCGTGGCGATGGTGCACGGCGCAGTGACCTTGCTGTACAACGTCGGCCACCGGGACCGTGGGAGGTGGCGGTGGAGTTCGACAGGCGCGACGGTGGCGACGGTCGCAATCGTCCTTTTGACCGTCGGATTTTCCTGGTTTGTGGGGCATTTTGCGAGCTATAACAAGCTGTATGGATCGCTGGGAACGTTGCTGGTGACGCTGATTTGGGTGAACTCGAACAGCACCGTGCTGCTCCTCGGCTTCGAGCTCGATGCGGCCATCCACCGGGCGCAAACCGGGGAAGGGGAGGTGTTGCCGGCCGCGGATCCTGCGTAAATTCGTCCCATGCGACCCTTGACTTTCTCTTTTTTGGCCGCCGCTTGCCTCGGGTGGGCGCTGGTCGTTGTGGCTGCCCCGGCGGCGGCCCAAACCTCTCTCCCGCGGATCGAAGGACGGTGGAAAACCATCGACGACGAGACGGGCCGGGTGAAGAGCATCGTGGAAATCACGAAGCGCGGCGGCAAGTACTACGGCAAGGTGGTGGAGCTGTTCCGCCTGCCGAACGAGGACCAAAACCCCCGCTGCACGGCCTGCACGGACGACCGCAAAAACCAGCTGGCCCTCGGCATGGAAATCGTGCGCGGCATGGTTCAGCAGGGCAGCAAGGCCGAATGGGAAGACGGCACGATCTGCGACCCGAAAAACGGCAAGATCTACGACTGCGAGATGTGGATCGACCCGGCAAAGCCGAACGAACTCAAGGTCCGCGGCTACTTCTACTTCGTCTACCGCACCCAAACCTGGGTCCGGGTCAAGTAACGCCTTACCGCCCGACGGTGCGGCGGATGGCGTCGCGGAGTTCGGGAATGGCGCCGAGCGCAAGCCCCCCGGCCAGTGCCGCCCCGCCCGCGAGCGCCCCGCGTCCACCGGCTTCCAGCCAGTGTGGCATTTCTGGAAGTGGAACCGTCCGGAATACCACCGCACATATGCTGCTCACGGCGGCGACCTTCAGCAGGTCCCAGCTGAACGGGTGGATGCGGTGGAGGCGCCACAGCAGGAGGGTGTACCAGCCGAAGTTCCACACGGCGGTGAACAGCGTGGCCACGGCGGCGCCGGCGAGCCCCCATCCGAAGGTTTGCATGCACACGTGGTTTGTCAGGACCGTCATGACGAGAAGCCCCACCTGGATGGGCAGGACTTTGCGGTAGTGGGGGCCGAACCCGATTGTGGCGCCGACCGTGCCGCCTGCGGCGAGCACCACCTGTTGCAGCCCGATGGCGATGAACACGGGTTCGAGCCCGTGGTAGGCTGGGGGAAGCAGCTGCTCGAAGGCCGGATACCCGGCCCAAATGGCCACAAACACCGCCAGTGCCAGCGAAAAGTTGACCCGGGTGGCTTGGCGGCACAGCGTCCGCATGCCTTCGGCCCCTTGCTTCGCCATGCGATCCGCTGAGACCCCGCTGAGGATGCCCCCGGCGGCCCGGCTGGGCAGCGCCACCACGTACCCGACAAAGGCTGCGAGGGAGTACTTCGGAACTTCGGCCAGGCCGAGGTAGGAGCCCACCATGACGTAGTCCAGGTTTTGGGCAATCACGGCGGAGCCGATGGTCAACAAATTGAAGCCGCTGTACCCGAGGAAATTCCGGATTTCGCCGGTTTTAAGTGGCCACTTGAGCCGAATGCGGTTCGCCCACGCCTGTGCGGCGATGACGCCCGCATACACGACATAGGTGCCCACATAGGCCAGCAGAAACGCATCGAACCCGAGCAGGCCCGCCCCGAAGGCCAGCGCCAGCGCGAGGTACGACCCCTTGAGCCAGGGCTCTTCTAACACCGTCACCGTGATCGACTTCAACCGCGAAATCACGGCCGCGCGAGAGATTGCGGCGACCACGAACACTACGATGACGACGTACAAATACCCCAGCCGGCCGTGCACCACATCGGCATCTTCCCCGCCCCACCGGGCCACTGCCGCCTCCCCACCGAAGGCGAGCACAATTCCCGCCACCGCAAGGGCTGTCGCCGGGAACAGCAGCATCGTGGTGAACACCTGGGCCCGCTCGTCGTCGCTGTAGCGCGGGAGGAAACGGAGCATCGCGGATGGGATGCCCAGGGTGAGAATTTGGGAGGCAATGGCCCCCCACGAGATGAGCACCCGCACGAGCCCCCAGAGGTCCTCG
Source organism: Chryseobacterium gleum (assembly GCA_945883885.1). Classification (GTDB taxonomy): domain Bacteria; phylum Bacteroidota; class Bacteroidia; order Flavobacteriales_D; family Sanyastnellaceae; genus CAMCYM01. The sequence continues at coordinate 7,387 of CAMCYM010000013.1, read as the reverse complement.
TGCCCCTCGAAGGCCCGGGGCAGGACGTACAGCGTGTTGACGGCCCCGAGGGCCATGCCCGCACCGATGGCGATGGCGGCGCGGAGGGATTGCCGAGCGATTACCCCCATTCCGGTTCGGGATTGAGTTCTACGCAATAGGGGCAATACTTCGCGTCGTGCGCGTGGGCTGCTGTGCGCCCTTCGCCGAGCCGCTCGGTGAGTGCGGTACCGAGGAGATCGATGAATTCCCGCACATGACCGGCTTCGATCAGTGCGTTCTTTTCGACGCGCACCTGCAACAACCCGGACCGCGCGGCCCGGCCGGACCGGATGGCCGCCTGTACTGGACTCTCCTCCGACATCGCACAGTAGGCGAGGAGCTGCACAGCTTTTGACTTCTTCCCTTCGAACAACGTCTCCTGCCAGCCGGCCTTCAGGTCCACCTCCCGCTGCTCCACCTTGCCGGTCTTGTAATCGACGATGCGGAGCAGGCCCCCTTCGCGCTCGATGCGGTCGGCCTTTCCCCGCAGCTTCAGCGGACCGAGGGCGGCAGGCCCTTCGAAGGTCCGGTGGATTTCGGATTCTAAGCTTTCGAGTGTCCGCACGGCCCCTTCGTCGATTTCGAGCATCTCCTGCTGGACGAGTTTGCGCACGGTGGCTTCCGCGAGCACGAGGCTTAAGAAGTTCTCCCCCGACTCGGTGAAGGCCTCGTTGAACTCCTTGATGGCCGCGGCCCGCAGCAACGCCGGCAGCCGGTCGAGGATGCTCTGGAGGTCGGCGCGGGTCACGACCCGCCCGCGCGCATCGTGCAGCCCGTGTTCGAGCACGTGGTGCACGATCGAACCGAAGGTGCTGGCCGCCATTTGTTCTTCCAGTTCGCGCGGTTCGCGCAGCCGGAACAGGTAGGAATACAGGAAGTTCCGCTCACACGTGAAGAGGGTATTCAGCGCGGACGGGCTGGCGCCCTGCGCTGCCCAAACCCGCAACCGGCCCCGCAGTTCATCGTCCCAAACCAGCGGCGGGATCTCCGGCCGCGGCCCGGGCAACGGCGGCGCTACGGCCACCCGCTCGATTTCAAGTGCCTCACCTCCCGGCCGGAACGAGCGCTTCAGCTGTTCGAGGTACCGGCTGGGTTCCGCGGCATCGAGTTCCGATACATGAAGCAGGTGCACCTCGCGGGCGCTGTGGAGCAGCCGGTACAGCGAGTACGCAAAGGCCGCCTCGCGCTCGTGGCGCATCGGCAATTCGTGGGCCACCCGCAGGTCGGCCGGAATAAAACTCTCGTCCGGCGCAGTCTTCGGCAAAGTCCCTTCGTTGCAATCCAGCACGAACACGCGGTCAAAATCCAGCGCCCGCGTCTCAATCAACCCCATCACCTGCAGCCCCTCGTCGGGCTCCCCCAGCAAATCGATCCGCGCCGGGGCAAGCACGGTCGCCACCACGTCCCGCACATCCTCCGCCCGCGGACACAGGTCCGGGGTGCGCTGCACGAACCGTACGGCCACCTCCACCGCCCGCGCGGCCGCCTCCATCCCCGCCCTTACCCGTGGATCCACATCCTCTCGACCGCACCGCGCTCTCCACGTCGACAACCAGCCGCGCAGCGCCTCCGCCCACTCCGGTCCGCCCCCGGTGCGCAGCAAGGCAAGCTCGGCACACACCGCCGCCACCGGTCCTTCCGAAAACCGCTCCAGCTCCCCCTTCCCCACCCAGGCCCAGTGCCCCTGCGCCATCGCCTCGAGGACCCGCGTGGCGTCTCGTTCAAACTCCGGAACGGGCGGCACGGCGCGTACCACCGCGTGGCCCAGGAAATCGCGGAGGTCCGCGTGGTACCACCCGCTGCGGCTGCGGAAGGCCATCCTCAGGGCGAGGTCGAGGAAGTCGCGCACGGGCGTCTCGGCCAGAGCGAGTCCCATCGTGACGTTGAGAAGTCGGGGGCCGCCGGTGTCGGACCCGCCGAGGCAGGTCAGCACCACCGGGAGGGCGGCGCCGTCGGGCAGCACGAGGGCGGTGCGTTCGCGGTCTTCGGGAGGGAGCGCGTCGAGGGTGGCGCGGACGTAGGTGGCGGCGTAGAGCCGGCTGCTGCACGCGGCTGAAACGATGCGGGGGGGCTGGGTGGCGAGCCGCTCGGGGAGGGCGGCCACGTCGGCAGGTTGCATCCAGCGCCGGAGTTCGCGGCCCGCTTCGATGGGTTGGCGGTCGACGTAGCTGCGGTCGGCGTCCCAGTGCATCGTGAGCCGTCCGGCGGCATCGACCCGGGCGAGGTAGGCGTGTTCTGCGGGGGTCAGCGCTCCGAGGCCCGCGACGTGGAGGCGGTCGAAGCCGTCCACGGTGCCGCGCTCGGCTGCCCGGCGCGCCGTATAGCCAGCGGGACCGCAACGGGTTTCGTCGTAGCGGGCGCGGGTGGCTTCGTAGAGGGGCAGCAAGAGCTGCCATTGGGCGAGGGCTTCGGTTTGGACGGGCGTCAGCCCGGAAGGATCCGCAAAGCTCCAGGCCTCAATCTCCTTGATATCACACAAGTTGCGCAGCACATTGCGCGCATCGAGCAGGTGGTGGTCGATGGCATTGAAGTCGCGCAAGGCCGTCTCCGCCCAGCGTGCAAACGGCAGAAAGGCCGACTGTGCTGCGAAGCCGAGCTCCTTCCAGACCTCGAAGAGGTCGCCCAACGCCTCGATGGGATCCATCGGAAGCGTTTCTGCGGCTTCGCTCAGGATACCCTGCATCGTCGTCAAACGCGGCATCCACGAGCCCGGCCCGGCGATGGCTGCATAGGCCTTGCGAAACCGACCGATGGCCCGGCTGCTGGGCAACACGACCGCAGAAGTCCGCGGCGCGCCTCCCGCATGCACGGCTTCCGCCACGCGGTACAGGAAATCACCGGGCAGGGGGGTGTGCGCCATCAGCGCCGGAAGGTAAGCCCCGAGCGGACGAACGCTGCGAATTCGCTCCGGCCTTCCGCGGTGAACACGGCGTGGCGCATCCAGCCCCAAACCGACCCCGTGCCCTCCTCCGCCGCAATCGGCGCCTGCGGTTCTGTGGGGATTCCCGTTTCCTCGAGCAGGCTGGACAGCGCGTCGGCCGCCGCGAACCGCTCGCGGGCTTGGTGGAAGAAGCCTGCCTGTTCTTCGAGCAGGCCGAGGTTGTTCAGCGAAATCGCATCGTCCGGGTCCAGCGCGATGGCGTGGGCGTAGTCGGCCCGGGCCCCGTCGAAGTCCTTGAGCGCCTGCCGCATCCACGCCCGCGCCGCGAACCGGTAGCCGTAGCCCGGCTGCAATTCCAGCGCGCGGTCCAGCGCCGCAAGGGCCTCCTGCTTCGCACCTGCGTGGAACAGGGCCACGCCGTAGTCGTTCCACGCGTCGGGATCGAATGCCCGTGTACCTTGAACTTCTGCTGCCCAGCGGGCGACTTCCGCGCGTTCCTCCTCCATTCCCCCAAATTTACAGCCCACTTCCGAACTTCGCCCCGTGTCTGAAACCACTTTCCCCCAATTCCGCCTCCTGCCCGGCCCCGGCATCTGCTACGCTGTAGAAGGCCCGAAGCGGCTCATCGAATGGCGCCCCCGTTCCGACGGGTGGTGGCGTACCGATGTGGTGGCCCGCCAGTACCCTGAGCAGTTGCTGATTCGGGATTTGCTGGCCTGCGAGGAGGGGCGGTACACCATATGCACCGAGGAAGAGGTCGTCCTGCAGGTGGCCCGTGGAAAGGTCGCTGGCGACGGGATCTTGCCGGGCATGCAGCCGGGTGTCGCCCGTTGCGAACCGACGGCCGACGTAGATCTGTCTGGGCTTCACACCTTCGGCGTACCGGCGCGTGCGGCTTTTGCCGTGGAGGTGCGGACCGACGGCGAGGTGCGTGCGGCGCTGCAGTGGGCGGCGGAGCGCGCCTTGCCAGTGCTGGTGCTCGGGGGCGGTTCGAATGTGCTGTTCCACCGGGATGTGGAGGGGCTTGTGGTGCTGAACCGCATCGGGGGAACGGCTGTGCTCGCGGACGACGGGGACCGCGTCGAAGTGGCGGTGGGTGCCGGCGAGCCGTGGCACGGGTTCGTGGTGCAGGCGACGGAGGCGGGGTGGGGCGGCGTGGAGAATTTGGCCCTCATCCCCGGCAGCGTGGGGGCGGCGCCCATGCAGAACATCGGGGCGTACGGGGCGGAGGTTCGCGAGGTCATCGCGTGGGTGGAGGCCATCGACCGCCGCGACGGGGCGTTGCAGCGCTTCACGCCGGAGGAATGCGCGTTCGGATACCGCGAGAGCCTGTTCAAGCAAGCAGGACGCGACCGCTATGTCATTGTGCGCGTGGGATTTCACTTGAGAAGATCGGTCGAGGTGCGCACCGGCTACGGGGACATTGCGCGCGAGCTCGCGGGCGTCGAGGTACCGCGTCCTGGCGATGTAGCTGCGGCCGTCATCCGGATCCGCCGGTCCAAACTTCCCGACCCCGCCGTCCTCGGCAACGCAGGCAGTTTCTTCAAAAACCCCGTCCTCTCACCCGTGGCATTCGCCCCGTTGCAGGCCGCGCATCCCGAGGTGCCGCATTGGCCTGCCGCGGACGGCACCGTCAAGGTGGCAGCCGGCTGGCTCATCGAGCAGGCGGGCTGGAAGGGCCACGACCGCGGCACGCACGGGGTGCATGACCGCCAAGCGCTGGTCCTCGTGCACCGCGGAGGGGCGACCGGTGCGGACATTTGGCAGCTCGCAAGCGACATCCGGGCGTCCGTCCGGGAGCGGTTCGGCGTAGACCTCGAGCCCGAGGTGAACCAAATCGGCCTCGCGGCCGCCGCGCCTCAAAACTCCGCGCAGGGGAAGTAACGCGGGGGCGTCGGCTTGCCGCGCTGCACCCGGTTCCAGGCATATTTCAGCACGATTTCGTGGCTTCCGCCGGTGGTGTTCAACCCCAGCGGGCTCACCGTGAAGTCGTAGCTGTAGCCCACCCGCCATGCGTCTTTGCCGTAGCCGAAGATCACGCTGAGCGCGTCGACGTCGGTCGAGCCTTCCACCGAATGGCCGAAGGGCAGCCCGCGGTACCAAACGCCCACGCTCAGCGGACGCGTGTCGTAGTAGAGCCCGAGGTCCATTTGGTTGAACTGCTCCTGCGTGATGTAGTTGAACGCGAAGACCACGTCCGACCGGTTGCGGCGGCGGATCGGGTCGCCCACCTTCATCCGGAAGCCGCCGGAGGTGGAGGTGCGGATGCCCATGGGGTCGAAGTAGCTGGCGTTCAAGCTCTCATCGGGCCGGTTGACGTGGTCCGCGGAGAAACCCACCCAGCTGCGCTTGCCGAAGTAGACGAAGCCGGTGCCGAGGTCGATGTACGTTTGGGCCGCGCTCGGCGGTGCTTCGATGCTGGTGGCCGCGCCGCCGCGCACGAGTTGGTCCGAGAAGGTCAGGCGCGACATGTCGATGGACCGGTTGCCGACCGCGGCCTGCAAAGCCGGCCGAATCCGCCGCCCGCCGCCGAGGGGAATCTCGTAGGCGTACTGGAAGGCCGCCCGCGCGTTGCGGAGTGCCCCAGAGCCGGCTAACTCATTCGAAATGAGAATCCCAAACCCGGAACGGATGTCCCGCTGGTACCAATCGTGCGCCACGTGCCACCCGGTGTACGCCTGCGGCAGGGCCGACCACTGGTTGCGGTATGCGGTGATCAGGCGCGACTGGTCGGAAGCCCCGGCATACGCGGGATTCAGCGACATCGGGATCGCGTTGTACTGCGTGAAACGCATGTCCTGCGCGAGCAGGGCCGAGCCGACCCCGAGGGACCACACGGCTGCGAGGAAGAAAGATTTCATCGGGAGTGTCGGTTCAGATTATTTGAGGATGACCATCACATCGCCCGAGGCCTGCTCGATGCGGCCGTCGTTGTAGGTGGCGGTGGCCTTGTACACGTAGACGTCTTGGCGTACGAGCCCTTGCTCGGTGTAGCCGTTCCATCCGATCATCGGGTTGCGGGACAGGAAGAGCATTTCGCCCCACTTGTTGAACACCATCAGCTCGTACTCCACAATCCCGGCGTGTTGCGGGTGGAAGACGTCGTTGTCGAGGTCATCGAGCTGGTAGGAGCCGTCGCCGCGGTCCGTGGGGTCCGGCGTGAAGGCCGTCGGGAACGTCATGTACCCGCCGGTCGTGGCAAAGACGGCGTCGCGGTGGACCAGGGTCGAGCTGCAGCCGAGGTCGTTCGACACGGTGAGCTGCACGGTGTAGGTGCCCGGTTCGCGGTAGAGGTGCGTCGGATGCTCGACGTTGCTGCCGTGCCCGTCGCCGAAGTTCCACGCGAATGAGGTGGCATCGGTGCTGAGGTTCAGGAAGATGACCGGCTCACTCGGGGCGATGACGTGGTCCGGCGTGAAGGTGAAGGCCGCGGCGGGCGTGGGAAACACCTCGACGGTCGCGTACTGGATCACTTCCGCTTCGTCGCCCGAATGGCCGAGCGCGATGAGCCGCACGTTGTACACGCCCGGGGTCTCGTAGATGTGGACGGGGCTGGATTCTGTCGTCATGGCGCCGTCGCCGAAGTCCCAGAGGTAGCCCGTCGCGAAGGTGCTTTCGTTGTCAAACGCCACCGACAGCGGGGCACAGCCCTCGCCGCCGCCCGTGAAGGCCGCAGTAGGCACCGGGGGCAGGATCGACACGACCTGTGTGGCTGCGTCGCCGCACGCCCCGGCGTCGATGTCGAGCGTGATGCTGAAGGTGCCCCACGTCGGGAAGCTGTGGGTGCCCGGCTGCGTAGCCGTGGAGGTCGTGCCGTCGCCGAAGAACCACGTCGTCACCGCGCCTCCAGAGGCTTGGGAGAGGTTGTTCAGGTCCACGGTGCCGTTCGGCCACGTTTGGATGTAGGGGCCGACGCTGAACTGGGCAAACGGCACCGGGTTGACGTCGACTCCCACCAGCAGCGTGTCCGAACATCCTGAAGCCGAGGTAGCTACGAGTTGGACGGGGTAGGTCGCGATGCCGGTCGAGAGGTTCGTGAAGGTGTGGACGGGGTGCGGCTCGGTCGAAGTCGTGCCGTCGCCGAAGGTCCATTCGAAGCTCACAGCGCCTTCAGACTGGTTGATGAAGGCGGCGGTCAGCGGCGAGCAGCCGGGCGCAGGGGCGTCAAATTCCGCTTCAATCACCGGCGAAACTTCGATGGCAAGTGCGTCCGAATCCGTGCAGCCGTGCTCCGTGGTCACCGTCAGGGTGGCCGTGTACACGACGGGGTTCGCCGATGGGTTGAAGTAGACGTGCGTGATGGAAGGATCCGGGCTGATGCTGGTGGTGCCGTCGCCGAAGGCCCACGTGTTTTCGGCCGCCCCGGCACTTTGGTTGCTGAAGGTCACTTCGAGCGGGTAGCAGCCCGTCGTTTCGTCGATGACCGGCACGGCTTCCGGGCGGCCCCAAACGAGCACCTCGGCCGTCGCCACATCGCTGCACCCG
>CAMCYM010000012.1 GCA_945883885.1 Chryseobacterium gleum | reverse complement strand
CCAACTTCCCGGCGCGGCCGACCGCAGCAGGCCCATCGCCTCGGCGTTCGTGCTTTCCACCTCCTCCCAGTGCCTGCAAGCCACGCGCACAAAACCCACCTGAACGTCTGCAAAATCTGGGGGCTGCATCCGTCAAAATTACTACCTTGCACCTCCATACACAGTGCATGCCGGAACAGGAATCGCGCGGGTCAGACCCCTTGTTGGAGGCGGTCATTCATGGCCTCCAAGACACGAAAGCTAAGGGGATTACCTTGCTGGACATGAGGCAAGTGCCACATGCAGTCGCCGACTGGTTCGTCATCGCGCACGGCACGAGTCGCACGCACGTGGAGGCGCTTGCACAATCGGTCGATGAGGCGACATTCGTCGAAGCGGACGAGCGGGCTTGGAACAAACAAGGGCTGCGCAACGGCGAATGGGCCGTGCTGGACTACGGAAACATCGTCGTGCACGTGTTTCACCAGGAAGTCAGACCCCGCTATGCACTCGAAGAGCTGTGGGGCGATGCAGCCATCGAACAACTGGAGGAGGTGTGAGGTAATTGACCCAAATGGAAGAACGCAACGAGAAGTCCGGCGGCAAACCGCGCAAAGGCATCAATTTCTATTGGATTTACGCCCTCATCGGGGCAGTCATGCTGTCGATGCTTTTTTTCGGCGGCAGTTCCGACGGGAAGCAAATCCAGTGGGGGGAATTGAAGGCTCGGATTGAGCGTGGTGAAATCCAGCGGATTACACACGATGGGGCCCGTGCGACCATCCAGTTGAAGAAGGAGGTGCGTGCGCGCGAGCAGGCGGACAAGAACGACGACCAACTGCTCCGGCAGGTCTATTCTCCGACCGACTACTTGTTGAACATCCCCGCAGGCGACGCCTATGCGGAGGACCTGAAGGAAATGGCCGAGATGTACGGCGTCGAGCTCGTGTACGAGCCTCGGAATGAGTGGGGTGAGCAAATCCTCATGTACGTCATCTTCTTCGCTTTGATGATCGGGGTGTGGATGTTCGTAATGCGCCGCTTGGGCGGGGGCGCCCCGGGCGGCGGCCAAATCTTCAACATCGGCAAGTCGCGCGCGCAGCTCTTCGAGAAAGGCAAAGGCACCGATGTCACGTTCAAGGACGTGGCTGGGCTCGAGGGCGCGAAAGAAGAACTGCAAGAAATCGTGGACTTCCTCAAGTCACCGGACAAATACACGAACCTCGGAGCAAAAATCCCGAAGGGCGCGCTGCTCGTCGGCCCTCCTGGAACCGGAAAAACCTTGCTCGCAAAGGCGGTAGCGGGGGAAGCGCAAGTGCCGTTCTTCTCGCTTAGCGGCTCCGATTTCGTGGAGATGTTCGTGGGCGTCGGCGCTTCGCGCGTGCGCGATCTGTTCAAGCAAGCGAAGGAAAAGGCGCCGGCCATCATTTTCATCGACGAAATCGACGCCATCGGTCGAGCGCGTGGAAAGAACCTCAACATGGGTTCAAACGACGAGCGTGAAAACACGCTGAACCAGCTTCTTACGGAAATGGACGGCTTCGGCACGAACAGCGGGGTCATCATCCTCGCAGCGACGAACCGGGCGGACATCCTCGACAAGGCCTTGATGCGGGCGGGTCGATTCGACCGGCAGATTTATGCGGACATGCCCGACTTGACGGAGCGCAAGTCCATCTTCGAGGTGCACTTGCGGCCCATCAAGGCGGACGAAAGCGTCGACGTGGACTTCCTTTCTCGCCAAACCCCAGGCTTCAGCGGCGCTGACATTGCGAATGTGTGCAACGAGGCTGCGCTTTTCGCTGCGCGCAAGGGCCGCGAGCTCGTCACGCACCAAGACTTCCTCGACGCCGTGGACCGCATCATCGGAGGCCTCGAAAAGCGATCAAAGATCATCTCCGCCGACGAGAAGCGCACGATTGCCTTTCACGAGGCCGGGCATGCGGTGGTAAGCTGGCTGGTGGAACACGCTTCACCACTTGTGAAGGTCAGCATCGTGCCGCGTGGCCAATCCCTCGGGGCAGCTTGGTACTTGCCGGAGGAGCGCCAAATCACCACCACAGAGCAGATTTTCGACGAGATGTGTGCGGCGCTCGGGGGCCGTGCTGCGGAGGATTTGGTCTTCGGGAAAATCTCGACCGGAGCCCTCAGCGATTTGGAGAAGGTGACAAAGCAGGCCTATGCGATGGTCACGATTTACGGCTTGAACAAACGGCTCGGGAACATCAGCTTCTACGACAGCCGCGGCGAGCAGACGTTCACGAAGCCGTACAGCGAGGAGACGGCCCGCATCATCGACGAAGAGGTGGGCAAGTTGATTGAATCGGCCTACGTGAGGTCGAAGCAAATCCTAGAAGACAACGAAGAGAAGCTCTCCACGTTAGCGGATGCATTGCTAACGAACGAAGTGATTTTCAAAGAAGACGTCGAGCGCATTCTCGGACCACGGCCATTTGCCCTACGTACGGAGCCGGTTGCACCTGAAGGGGCGGTGACTCCGCATATGGATGCGCCAGACGTGCAGGAACCGGAGGCAGAATCAGGGGCGGAGGGAGGAGAGGAAGGAGCTGCCGATGCCTGAATTGTTCACGCGCACGGTCACCGGTGCCGTGTTTGCGGCCGTGGTCTTGGGGGCCGTGTGGGTACATCCGATGGCAAATGTGGCGCTGTGGCTGCTTGTCGCGGTGTTGAGCTACTTGGAATGGCACCGGGTGGGCACGTATGCGCCGACCACGCGCGTGTTAGTCGGAGCGTGGTTGCTCGCTTGCGCGGCTTCGATGGGGTTTTCGGCATGGGATCCCGTTGCGGGCTACGATGCAAAAGCCGTGACAGGATGGATCTTGATGGTATGGGCGAACGATACGTTTGCGTATCTCACGGGGCGGTTGTGGGGGCGCACGAAGCTCATGCCTGCGGTGTCGCCGGGCAAGACGTGGGAAGGATTTGCCGGCGGGATGATCGGCGCGGGCCTCGTGGCAGCGGCGGTATTCGGTCCGGGCGAGTTGGCGGCAGGCGCTGCAGTTGCAGTGCTCGCTACGGCAGGCGATTTGACCGAGAGTGCCTGGAAGCGCCGGCACGGATTGAAGGATTCCGGCACGCTGCTGCCGGGACACGGTGGCGTGTTAGACCGCTTTGACGGCTTTGTCTACGTGGCTCCGGCGTTTGCAGTGTGGAACGCATTTCTGTATTGACCATGAGATTTCATCGTGAAGGCCGCGAGACGGCGGTGTATGCCCTGAGTACAGGCGGCGTGATCCTCTGTGCGGCGTGGTGGGGACTGCCGGTTGCAGGAGCTGCCGCTGCAACGGTGGGGGTAGCGGCGGTTTGGGCACTCCTGTTGAATTTCTTCCGGATGCCCTTCCGTGGTGTCGGGGCTGCCGGCGATGTCCATGCCGTGCTGTGTCCCAGCGACGGCAAGGTGGTGGTGGTCGAAGTGGTGGAGGAAACCGAGTGGTTCAAGGACAAGCGCATTCAGGTGAGTGTTTTCATGTCGCCGTTGAACGTGCATGCCCAGTGGGCGCCGGTGCCGGGCAGGGTGCTCGCATCGCGGTACCATCCTGGGAAGTTCCTCGTAGCGTGGCACCCGAAGAGCAGCACGGAAAATGAACGGACGACCCACGTCATCGAAGGGCCTCGGGGACCGGTGATGTTCCGCCAAATCGCGGGCGCACTGGCCCGCCGCATTTGCTGGTACATGGAGGAGGGGATGGAACTGCCTGAGGGCGAGGAAGTGGGATTCATCAAGTTCGGGTCGCGCATCGATGTATTCCTTCCGCTGGATGCAGAGGTGTGCGTAGAGATCGGAGCGGTGGTGCGTGGCCGGGAGACCGTGCTCGCCCGCATGAAGTGAATCGAGTGGGGTTGCACGGCCGACTTCTGAGTTTTACATTGCCGCATCAACCCTGTTCGAATGAAGCATGTTACCCTCACCGCAGCGGCCTTGTCCGTTGCCTTCGGAGCAATTGCGCAAAACACGCCTGCCGGTGCGCCGGCGCTTGACCTGCGCGACGTTCCGCAGATTCCCGTCGAAATGCGTGTGCCCCAGCAGCGTACACACTTTGCCGTCAGCGACTTGAGTGAGCGCCCGGCGCAACCGCTCAATGCTACGTCGGTCGGGGAGCACACCCATTACACCTCGCGCGAGATTGTCATCGAGCGCGCCATCATCGGTGTAACGCAATACGACTTGCAGTCGAACGCTGCGATCGACGACCGCGTGGCAGGATCGGGCAATTCCGTTTCGACTGCGTGGACGATGAGCCTCGAATTGACGCCGTTTGCGGACCGGGGCACGGGGCACAATTTTTGGGACGGAACGGCGTGGGGCGACCAGCCGTATGAGCGCATTGAAACCATTCGAACAGGGTGGCCGTCGATTTGCCGCCTAGGAAATGGCAACGACGCAGTCGTGGCGCACCAGGCGACGGGTCCGCTCGTCTTCACTACCCGGACCGCGGGTTCTGGGTCATGGACAGAATCGAATGTCCCCACAGAATTGGAAGCGTTCGCGCTTTGGCCGCGCATGGCCTCGGGAGGTGAGGACGGCAATACCCTCCACGTTTTGGCCATCAGCACACCGGTGGCAAACGGCGGAGTAGCCATTGACGGTCAAGACGGGGCCCTCCTCTACTTCCGTTCGCAAGACGGCGGTGCGACGTGGGACGTCATCGACCACCGGTTCCCGGAACTGGACTCGACGCACTTCATCGGATTCAGCGGCGACATCTACGCGATCCATGCAAGCGGCAACACCGTGGCCTTCGCCGTCTTCAACGACTTCTCGGATTCGTTCGTGATGGTCAGTGAGGACAACGGCGACACGTGGACGTACAACTCGCTCGTGGATTTCCCGGTGGACCTGTACGTCGTAGATGCCGGATTGCCGGAAATCGGTGAGGACTGGGACGAGGACGGCATCTTTGCCGAGTTCTACAACACGGACGGAGCGGGCGACGTGCACATCGATGGCAACGGCCAGGTGCATGTGGTGTACGGGGCCATGTACTACGCGGATACCGACCTCACGGACGGGAACTTCAGCTACTTCCCGGGGGTGAACGGCTTGCAGTATTGGACGCCTTCGTTCGGTCCGGATAGCAGCCAAACCATCGCCTACGCCTACGACATCGATGCATCGGGCACACTTGATTTGGAAGATGAAATCGCGGCCTACTTCGTAAACCTCGCAGGCCTTCCGAGCATTGCTACGGGTGCATTCGGGCAGATCTATGTGTCGTATTCCGCCATCATGGAGAACTTCAGCACCGGGGTCCAAAACTACCGCCACATCTACATGGTCAAGTCGGACGACAACGGCACGACCTGGACGTCGGATGCCGCGTGTGACCTTACCCCGGACAGCGACTTCGACGGCTACGAAGCCATGTTCGGCAGCTTGTCCCCCGACGCATCGAACGGCACCATCGAGCTGATCTACCAGCGCGATTACGAGCCCGGCTTGCATGTGCGCGGCGACGAGGATCCGGTCGATTTGAACGACATCGTGCACTTGCGTTTCTCGGTGGACGGCTTGAATGACTGTGCCGACGTGAGCTACGAGGATTGGGTGGGCGTGCCCGAGCCGATGCAGGCGACGCAGTTGCTCGTGTACCCGAACCCGGCGCAGGACGTGGTGTCGGTGGTCATCGACCGTCCGGGACAGCACGAGGTGATTGTCCGGAATGCGACGGGAGCCGTGGTCCAGCGCTTTACGAACCGGGCGCGTGTGGAGACCCTCGACGTGTCGGGTTGGGCTGCAGGGGTGTACACCGTGGAGTTCATCCAAGGTGCAGAGCGGGCCGTGCTGCGGCTTGCTGTTCAATGATTTGATTGCCAGAATCGAAAGGGAAACGGCCTACCGCGAGGGGGCCGTTTTCTTTTGGCCCACCCCGTGGGCAGAAGGCCCGGCAAGGGCGGTACCTTGGAGCCATGCGCGCGGAATACATCGCCATCGGGCAGGAACTGCTCATCGGGCAGGTCGTCAATACGAATGCGGCATGGCTCGGGGCTACGTTGCGGAGGGCAGGGCTGACGCTCGAGCGGTCGTGGACGGTGCCGGACGAGGCGGATGCGATCCGCGCGGCGCTCACCGGGGCGCTTGAGGCCGCCGATGTGGTCGTATTGACCGGCGGGTTAGGCCCGACTCGGGACGACGTCACGAAGGCGGTGTTGTCGGATTTCTTCGGGATGCCGCTCGCGCACGATGCGGCGCTTGAGGCCAGGTTGCGGAGGTGGTTTGAGGACCGCGGGTTGCCTTTTCTTCCTGTCCAAACCGGGCAAGCGATGCTGCCCGACGGATGCACGGTCCTCCCGAACCTCCGCGGCACGGCCCAGGGCATGTGGTTCGACCTGGACGGCAAGGTGACCATCAGCTTGCCCGGCGTCCCCTACGAGATGGAGGGGCTGGTGCGCGACGAGGTCCTGCCGCGGTTGCAAACCCGGTTTGCCCTTCCGGCTACGGCGGACACGACACTCGTGTACCAAGGCATCGGAGAATCGCTTCTTGCGGACCGCATTGCGGACCTCGAAACGGGTTGGACTGCACGGGGGGTGTCTTTCGCCTATTTGCCGAACGGCTCCGTGGTGCGGCTGCGGTTATCGGCGACGGGACACGGCGCATCGGCCGCGGTGATGCAGGCGGAGCAGGAGGTGCGCGAACGGACTGCAGACCGGTTGATCGGTACCCGGGATGCCTCGCCCGCCGAGTTCTTGGCGGAAGCCTTGGCCGCACGCGGCTGGCGGTGTGCCGTGGCGGAATCGTGCACGGGCGGGGCGCTGGCGGCGGCGTTGACCGCGGTCCCGGGGGCGAGCGGGTGGTTCTGCGGCGGCGTCGTGGCGTATATGGAAGCGATGAAGACGGCGTGGTGCGGGGTGCCGACTGGACTCCTCGAGCGGCATGGAGCGGTGAGCGAGCCGGTGGTGCGGGCGATGGCGGAGGGGGTGCGGGAGCGAACCGGAGCGGAGATCGGGGTGGCGACGACCGGGGTGGCGGGGCCGACCGGGGGCACCGAGGAGGTGCCGGTGGGCAGCGTTTGGATTGCCGTGGCGACCCCGGATGGCACACAGGTGGAGCTGTTTCGCTTCGGCAACCACCGGGGGCGGACGGTGGCCCGTGCGGTGCAAGCCGCTTGCGCACTGGCACTGCGCGCAATTCCCACGGCGGACCGGTAAAAAAGGGGCAGGCGCGGTTGGAATTTGGCAGAAAATGCAGTTCCTTTGCGCTCCTTAAAAAGTGAAGCGATGAGCCGCGTTTGCCAAATCACCGGAAAAAAGGTCATGGTGGGGAACAACGTCTCCCACTCGAACCGCAAGACGAAGCGCCGCTTCTACCCGAATCTGCAGAAGAAGCAATTCTTTGTAGAGGAAGACGGGTCGTTCATTACGTTGCGCGTGTCGGCCGCTGCCATGCGGACCATCGACAAGCTCGGCGTGAAGGCCGCCATCGCGAAAGCGAAGGAGAAAGGCATCTACATCGAGAAGTAATCGGCCCTCGGGCTGCAACTGCATAGAAGGCTGCCTCCCGGCGGCCTTTTTTGTATCCGCAGGCTTGCGTGTCCGCGTGTTTGCGGGAAGCGGGCAGGGTGGCGCGATCTGGGTGGCGCGGGCCGGTCAATAGCCGAAGTTCCTCCGGCGGAGGGTCCACTCGGCCGTCAGCAGCAGGAGCAGCAGCAGGAGCAGCGGAACCCACCGGATGAGTTCTTGCAGTTCTGTTTCGTCGTGGACGAGCTGCACCGGGGGAGCTGCGGCCAGCACTGCAGCAGCGGCTGCGGCGGGATCCACTTGCTGCAGCGGTCCTAAAAACGCCCCTCCGGTGGAAGTGGCAAGCCGCATCAGCAGCGCGTGGTCTGCGGGCCCCACCGACAACTCGGCTAAGAGCGGTTCCACAACGAAGGACCCGTTCTCCGTGAGGGGTGTTCCGGCGCACGAACAGCGCGCCGAATACCGGTACACGCCCGGAGGCAATTGGCCCAAATCGAGCCGATACGCCCCTTCGAACTCGGAGAAGACGTACGCCGTGCGGTTGCCGTCCTCGTCCATCAGGTCGAGGGTGACCGTTTCGCCCGCCAGAGGATCCAGGGCGGCGTCGTAGACTTCCGCGGTCAATGCGACGGCCTCATCTTCCTCCATCCGCGCGGGCACCCCGATCCGAAACCTCCGCACGTCATCGCGGGAGGTGAGGTACTGCAACGTCCGCTGGACCAGTCCGTCGAATTCCGCCGTGGCATCGGTGCGCATGTGCTCATCGATGCGGAGCCGCCACCAGCCTTCGCCGACAAGCAGCCCTTCGCGGACGCGGTCGCCATCGGACACCGCGAGGAGGGCGGACGCCGTTTCGATGCTGCCGAGGCGAGCGGTCGCAACCGGGCTCCAGGTGGCGCCGAGCCGCACCGTTCCCATGGGCGCAGTAAGCGGCGGCGCATCGGTCCATGCGGTGCCGAGCCCCGGGGAAAGCTGGAATTGCTGAAAGCCGCTGGCGAGCCCGACGCCCACGTTGTGGGTCAATCCTGTGCCGCCGTCGAGTCCCGTTCCGGCGGGCCAAACCGACCCCGTGGCCGCCGGCACCATCCACAGCACCGGCTTGCCGGACCGTCGGACCGCCTCGGCTTCGGCAGTTCCCAGCCCGTGCGCCACGACGACGTCTGCACCGGCAACGGTGCCGGCGAGGTCCGCCCGCTGACCGGGCCCTTCGGCGTACCATGTGGAAACCTCGGACTCGACCCGGCCGCAGCTTTTGGCCACCGCGCCCAAATCGGGATGGGGGGCGCGCCCCACGAGCAAGACCTTGCGTCGTTTCTCGAGGACTTCGACGAAAAACACGGCCGCGTTGTTCGCGGTGTTGCGTTCGCGGGCGTCGGCGCTGACCCGGACGGTGTAGCGCTGCATCCCCGTGCGGGAAGCGGCGGCGGAGAAGGCGAAGCGCTTCGATTCCCGCGCAGACGCCGGCGACCACGCTGCGGAGGCGAGGGGGGCGCCGTCGGGACCGAGGAGGTCCACGGTGAGCGAGGCGCCGCGGGAGGCCCGTGCTTCAATCACCGCCTCGACGGGAAACGTGTTGCCGAGGTAGGCGATGCGGTTGTGGTCGACGCGGGAGACCGCTCGGTCGAGGACGGTGGTGGTGTCTCCGAGGCCGACGGCGAAGAGGGGGGAAGACGGAAGGGTGGCACTGAACTCGGGGTCGGGGCCTCGGTTCGTTCGGCCGTCGGTGAGCAGGACCGTCGCACAGAGGTTGCGGTTCGCATAGCGGTTCGCCACATCGGACAGTGCGCTGCCCAGGTCGGTGCGTGCACCGTCAAAGCGCAGGGCGGAAGGGTCTTCGACGGCCGTCAAATCCCCGGCGAAGCGGTAGAAAGCCACGTCGACGTCGGCATCTTCGGTGGCTGCGCGGAACGACGCTGTCCAGGTGCGGAGGGCCTCGGCGGCAGCGGTAGAATCGGGTCCGTAGACCGTGGATGAGCTGCCGTCCACGACCACGGCGATGGTAGGCCGCTCCTCAATGTGGTCCGTGGACCGCAGCAGGGGGCTGAGCAGCAGGAAGGCGACCGCAGCGACGACGACGAAGCGGAGGGAAGCGAGGAGTGCGCCCAGCCGGGTGCGTCGACCCGCGTAGAGCAGTGCGGCGTAGGCGGCGGCCGTCGCAAGGACGAGCAGCCATTGCCAGCCCGGGGCATCCACCACCAGCGCTGCGCCGAGCAGCGGGTGCGTAAGGAAGGCGCAGCCGGGCATGGAGGGGTCAGGCGGTGATCATCCCGCCGTCGACGCGGAGGGTTTGGCCTGTGATGTATGCGCTCATGTCGCTGGCGAGGAAGACGCAGGCCTGGGCCACGTCCTCGGGTGTGCCACCGCGCTTCAAGGGGATGGCCTCGCGCCAACCTTGCACCGTGGCCTCGTCGAGTGCGCCCGTCATCTCCGTTTCGATGAAGCCGGGGGCAATGGCGTTGCAGCGGATGTTCCGGGAGCCGAGCTCCAGGGCGACGGACTTCGTGAAGCCGAGGATGCCGGCCTTCGAGGCTGCGTAATTCGCTTGGCCTGCATTGCCTTGTACGCCGACGACGGAGCTGATGTTGATGATGCTTCCGGCGCGTGCTTTCAACATGGTCTTCAGGACAGCCTTCGTCAAGGCAAAGCAGGATTTCAGGTTCACATCGATCACGCGGTCCCACTGCGCTTCGGTCATCCGAAGCATCAGCGTGTCGTCCGTGATGCCCGCGTTGTTCACCACGATGTCCACGGATCCGAAGGCCGCAAGCACCGCCTCGACGAGCTGCTCGGCCTGGTCCATCTTCGAGGCGTCGGACTTGAATCCGCGCGCCCCGCCGCCGAGTTCGGCCTCGAGGGCCCGTGCCTTTTCCTCGGAGCTGTGGTACGTGAATGCGACGCGCGCACCTTGGCGCACAAATTCCGAAGCGATGGCTTTTCCGATGCCGCGTGAGGCACCTGTGACGATGGCGGTTTTTCCGGCGAGTAGCATGGCGGCGAAGTTACCTCGTTCCGACCGGTTCACAGCAGGTCTGCTGCCTCCGCAACGAGCTCGGCCACGTCGCGGACCCGCACGTCGCCCTCGCGGCCCGCGTGCTTCACCCCGTCGGTCAGCATCGTGTTGCAGAACGGGCATCCCGTGGCGATGACTTCCGCCCCGGTTTCGAGGGCGTCTGCGGTGCGGGCGTGGTTGACTTCGCCCGTTCCCGGTTCGGCTTCTTTGAACATTTGGGCGCCCCCGGCGCCACAGCACAGCCCGTTCTTCCGACTCCGCCGCATCTCAAAGAGCTCGGCATCCAGCGCCGCGATGGCCTCCCGCGGAGCGAGGTATTCCCCGTTGCCACGCCCGAGGTAACACGGGTCGTGGAACGTGATGCGCCGTCCGCGGAACGCCCCCCCATCGGCGAGGCGCAGCCGCCCGGACTCGATGAGCCCGCGGATGAACTGTGTGTGGTGCTGGACCTCGTAGGCGCCGCCAAGCTCGGGGTACTCGTTCTTGAGCGTGTTGAAGCAGTGCGGACAGCCCGTGACGATTTTGCGGATGCCGTACCCGTTCAGGACCGCGATGTTCGTGGCGGCCTGCATTTGGAACAAAAACTCGTTGCCTGCACGCCGGGCAGGATCGCCCGTGCAGCTCTCTTCCCCGCCGAGAATGGCGAACGACGTGCCGCTGGCATGCAGGATGCGCGCGATGGCTTTCGTGATGCGTTGTGCGCGGTCGTCGAAACTCCCCGCACATCCGACCCAAAACAACACCTCCGGCACCTGACCGGCCGCGGCCAACTCGGCCACTGTGGGGACGTGAAACGCTTCCATGCTTAGACCTGTGCAGCCCAATCTCCGCGGGTGGAGGCTGGGAAGGCCCACGGGGCCCCGTTGTTTTCGACGTTGTTGAACATGCCCGTCAGCGATTCCGGCGACCGGCTCTCCTCCATGATCAAGCTCCGCCGCATGTCGAGCACGATGCCCATCGGCGAAATCAGGACCGGGCAGGCCTCGACACACGCTTGGCACGAGGTGCACGCCCACAGCTCTTCTTCGCTGATGAACGTCCCGAGCAACGAGCGCCCGTCGTCGCCTCCGGACCGGCCGATTTCCTCGATGCGGTCGCGCGTGTCCATCATGATCTTCCTCGGACTCAGCTTTTTGCCCGTGAGGTTTGCGGGGCACACGCTCGTGCACCGGCCGCACTCGGTGCAGGTGTAAGCTTCGAGCAACTGCTTCCACGTCAGGTCCGTGGCATCGCGTGCCCCAAACCGAGGCGGCGCCCCATCCCCCGCCGGCGGCGCCACGGACGGATCGAGCATCGCCGCGACCTCACCCTGAACCACCGGCATGTTCTCCATCGCACCCGAAGCCCGTCCGGCATCGCCGTAGAAGGTGTTCGGGAACGCCAACAGGATGTGGAAGTGCTTTGAATACGGCACGTATACCAGGAATCCGAGGACCCCGACGATGTGCACCCACCAAGCCGTGCGTTCCAGCACGAGCAGGCCGGCGTCCGAAAGACCGGCATACAGGGGATGCAGCAGCGCACTGACGGGGAAGGCCCCGGCGGGGTGCAAGAGGCCCCGCTGTTGTGCGAGCGCATCGGCCGCATTCATCGTGAGCAGCGCAAACATCAGCACCGCTTCCACTACCAGGATGATGTTCGCATCGAGCGTCGGCCAACCGCGCAACTCGGGCGAGCGGAACCGGGCGATGGCCAGCATATTGCGGCGCACGAAGAACACCACACACGCCACAAGGACCCCGGCGGCTAGGAACTCAAACGCGGCGATGCCGGCGTTGTATGCGGCCCCTAACCCGCTGAACGCGCGGTGCGTGCCCGCCAGCCCGTCCACCACGATCTCGAGCATCTCGAGGTTGATGAGCACAAAGCCGAGGTAGATGACGATGTGAAAAATCCCCGCCACCGGCCGCGCGGTCATCTTGCCTTGGCCGAGGGCGACACGGGCCATGACGCCCAGCCGCTCCGCGAATGACCCTTGGGGAGACCAGTCCCGACCGCGCAGGATGTTGCGGCGGATGGACCGCACGCGCAGCCCAAAGGCGGCCGATGCGGCGAGAAACACGAGGGCGAAAAGTACCTGGGACATCGGCGGTCAGCGGTTGTTCGGGTCGCGGGCGTCGAGTTGAGCGTCGATCAGCGTGCGGAGCCGTTCTTCCTCGGCCTCGGAGAGCTTCTTCTCGTCCTTCTTGCCGAATACGCTGACCTTCACGTACCGCCACGGATTCATGTAGAGGTCGTTGACGAGGAACTGGAGCTGTCGGTTCGTCTCGACGAGGCCGTCGTGGAGGCTGTCGGAGGCGAGCAGCGCACCGAGCGAACCTTCGCCACGTTGCACCCGAGCAGAAATATCCGCGACCGACGCCAGGGCGGCATCGGCCCGCGCGATGGTGGTGGCGAAGTTGATGGCGGCGAGCGAGTCGCTGATCGAGGAGAAGTTCGAGATCACGTTCGTGATGGCCGCGTCATTCTCTTTCAGCGTCGTCGTGATTTCGTTGACGTTGCGCATCACCGATGCCACCGCCGAACGGTTCTCGGTGACCATGCCGTCGAGTTGCTTCGTGGTATGCTCCAGCGTGGTGATCGTGCGCTGCAACGAGGCAAAGGCCACAGGCAGCCCTTGGACCGCGTCATCCTCGAAGACGGCCTTGAAGTTCGTCAGGATTTCATCGACGCTCTCGATGAGCTGGTCCGTCTTGTTTTTCAGCGGCATGAGCTCGATGCGCACGGCCTCGGCGATGCCCACTTCGGTTTCGCTCAGCAGCGTGTCGCCGGCCACGGCAAGTTCTGTGGAAGCCCCTGCGATGAGCTCGATGGCTTTCGTGCCAAACAAATCGCTCGAGAAAATCCGCGCCTTCGTGTCTTTCACAATGCGCAAACCGTCCTCCTCGATGTCAAAGGCCACGATGAGTGTTCCGTCGCCGCTTTCTGAGAACTTCACCGAGGTGACCTGTCCCACCTTGAAGCCGTTGACGAGGACGGGATTCGAAATGGCGAGTCCGTCGATTTTTTGGTACGCAGCGTAATACCGTGTGGAAGAACCGAACGGATTGAAGCCTTTCAGGTAGTTCACCCCGAGCACAAGCAGGACGAGGCCCCCGAGGACTACGGTGCCGATTTTGAATTCGGGGGAGAGCTTTGCCAACGTGAATCTACCGGTTGCCAGCGGTCAGTCTCCGGGCTTCGTCCATCGAAATGGGCGCTTCCCCCGAGAACGCTACCACAAAGCACCCCGGGAACCCGCTGACCCTGAGTTCGTTCTTCAGAGCATCAGCGGCGGACGGCGTCGTGGCGGCACCTACCGCGTATTTGAACATACCGTCGCGAAGATACTCGATGACGTCTCTTCGCCCGCCGAAGCGCGCGTCGTTCATCGGAACGCGCGTGGCGGAGGCGAGGATTTGGACGCGGAAGGTGACCGGGGCCTCCGCGGGCAACGCCCCGCGGACCACGGGCGGCGGAGCGGTAGAAACAGCAGGCGCCACCACAGGCGTCACCTCCCGTACATCCGGGTGGTGCTTCGACCGGTACGCCCGGAAAGCCCGGAACAACGCGTCCGCCATGGAAACCCGCCCGTCGGGCGAGTTCAGGAAGTCCTCTTCTTTCGCATTTGTGAGGAAGCCCATTTCCACGAGCACGCTCGGCATCGTGGTGAACGAAATCACGTAGTAGCCGGCCTGCTTGACACCCCGGTCCTTGCGGCCGACCCGTTCGCGGAACTCCTCCTGGACATGCGCGCCGAATTCGAGGCTTTGGTTGAGAAAGACCGACTGCCGGAGCGCCAGCGCGATGTACGTATCCGGATCCTTCGGGTCAAAGCCTTCGTAGCGCTTCTCGTAGTCTTCTTCCTTGTAAATCGCCGCGTTTTCCTGCATCGCCACGCGCAAGCTCTCCTCGTTCTTGTGCATGCCCATGACGAAGGTGGAGGCGCCGATGGCTTCGGGCTTCGTGAAGGCGTCGCAGTGGACGCTGATGAAGAGGTCGGCTTGGGCTTCGTTCGCGATGCGGACCCGGTCCTTGAGGGTGGGGTAGGAGTCGTCCTTGCGGGTCATGACGATCTTCACGTCCGGGTAGGCCGCTTGGATGCGGTCGCGCAGCTTCGTGGCGACGTCGAGGGTGACGTTCTTCTCGGTGATCTTGTAGCGGCCGGTGCCCAGATTGCCGGGGTCAGAGCCGCCGTGGCCCGCGTCGATGACGACGACCATGCGCGGCGGCACGGGCGCGAAGGCCACCGTGAGGAGGACCGCTGCCGCCATGCCGCTTAGCAGCGCTGCTTTGAGTAGTTTTGAACGCTCCATGCCCGATTTCAAATGTAAGACGCGCCGAGGCACCGGTTTCGCATGCGGCAGGCCGGTTTTCCCGGTCGGCATGTGGAAAATCGGGGCGGTTGCATGCGCGCTGGTGGGGCTTTTCCGGGGCGAGGCCCCGGGCCAAACTCCGGACGTCACCTGGGGATCCCGGGACTCCACCCTCCTCGACGTCCCCGGCAAGGAAATCCGGCTCTTCGGGGCCGCGTGGGTCGAATACGGCGACGTGCGGCTCGAGGCGGAGCGCATCGTCTACCGCAACATCGACCGCACCGTGTGCGCCTCCGGCGTGCCCGATTCCACCGGAGCCCTCGTCGGCCGCCCCGTCCTCACCCAAGCCGGCACCACCTTCACCCAAGACAGCCTCTGCTTCAACCTCGACTCGCAGCGCGGCCTCGCCCGTGCGGCAGTGACCGTCCAGGGCGAAGCGGTCTTCCATGCGGGCCTGTCGAAGCGCCAACCCGACGGCTGGATCCACGTCCGCGACGGCAAATTCACCACCTGCGACGCGGCGAATCCGCACTTCCACTTCCACCTGCGCCGTGCCATCCTGATCCCCGGCGAAAAGGTGGTCAGCGGTCCGTTCTACTTGAAGTTCCGCAAGATCCCGACGCCGTTGGCACTGCCCTTCGGGTGGTTCCCGGTTCCGCCGGAGAAGCGGGCCTCCGGGCTGCTGATGCCTGGCTACGGCAACGGCGGCGCACTCGGCTTCTTCTTGAAGGACCTCGGCTACTACCTTCCGCTCGGCCCATACGCCGACACGCGGCTCACCGTCGACGCTTACACGGGCGGAAGCTGGGCGGTGTCGAGCCTGACGAATTACAACCGTCGGTACCGTGCTTCCGGTTCGTTTCAAGCAAGTTACCAGCACCGCCGCGAGGGGTTGCCGGGTGTTGCCGGATCCGGTATCCAGCGCACCTTCTTCGTCCGCTGGTCCCACACCCAGGATCCGCGTTCCCGCCCGAACGGCCGCTTCAGCGCAAACGTTAACCTCGGCAGCTCGGACAACTTCCGCCTCAACCTGAACAGCAGCCAACAGGACTACCTGACGAACACGTTCCAGTCGAGCGTGCAGTACAACGCGAATGTGCCGGGGTTGCCGCTGTCCCTCGCGGCCAGCGCGCGCCATTCCCAAAACTCCGCGACGGGGCGGGTGGAGGCGGTGCTGCCGTCCCTCACGATGAACCTGAATCGCACGTCGCTGGCCCGGCTCCTCGGGGTGCAGCCCGGGCGCTCCCGTTTCCTCGACGAGTTGGCGCTCACGGGGTCCACGCGGTTTGAGCAGGGCTTCGAGGCCGCCGATTCGACGCTGCGCGCCGGCGACTTCGGGTCGGTCGCTTCCCGCAACGGATTCAAGCACACTGCGACGGCTTCGACGTCGCTGCGGCTCGGGTTCATCAGTGTGACGCCGAATGTGA
>CAMCYM010000011.1 GCA_945883885.1 Chryseobacterium gleum | reverse complement strand
TCGCCGCATGGAGGCCATGCTCGGAGCCCTTGCGCACCGCGGTCCGGACGGAGAGGGGATGTTTTGCGACGGCGAATGGACGGTGCTGGGCCACCGGCGGCTGAGCATTGTCGATCGGACCGAAGCGGCTGCCCAACCTTTCCGCGATGCGCTCAGCGGCGATGTGCTGGTGTTTACCGGGGAAGTGTTCAACTACAAGGAGCTGCGGAACGAGTTAGCAGGGTCCTGGACGTTTCGGTCAGAAAGCGATACGGAGGTGGTCCTTGCGGCACTCAGGCGGTGGGGGACGGACGCGCTGCACCGGTTCAACGGGATGTGGGGGCTCGCTTGGTGGCAATCCGCGGAGCGGACGCTCTGGGTGGTGCGTGACCGGTTCGGGGAGAAGCCGGTGATATGGGCGGAGGTGGGTTCTTCAGTAGTGGTTGCCAGTGAATTGCGGGCAGTGCTTGCTTCGGGCATGGTCGATCGGCGGCTCGCCACGGACGGGGTGGCGGATTTTTTGCGGTACGGAACCGTGCACAGTCCGGCTACGCTGGTGGCGGGAGTTCGGTCGTTGCCGCCGGGACATGTGCTGCGCATCACCGACGGCGGGGTGGAAGAACTTCGGTGGTGGGATACGGCGCGGGCGGCACGGGCTCTGGTTCCGCCGGCAGACACGAAGGAGTTGCACCACCGCATCCGGACGCATTTTGTCGATGCCGTGCGGCTGCGCACGCGGGCGGACGTGCCTGTGGGTGCATTCCTGTCCGGCGGCATCGATTCAGCCGCGGTGGTAGGGGCGATGGCGGCCCACGGCCCGGTTTCGACGTTCACGGTGGCCTTGGACGGGTCGCCGCTCGACGAGGCAGAGGCTGCACGGGCCACGGCGGCACACTTCGGGACGGCGCACCACGAAGTCCGGCTGGACCCGGACACGGTGCGGGAGACGGTGCCCGACGCGGTGGCGGCGCTGGATGTTCCGACCGGCGATGGGTTGAACACCTTCGCGGTGGCGGGGGCGGCAAGAAAAGCCGGGATGGCCGTGGCCTTGAGTGGACTAGGCGGGGATGAGCTGTTTGCCGGGTACCCCGTGTTTTTGCGGTCGCACCTGCTGTTGCAACGCCGGTGGCTCGGATCGTTTCCGAAAGGCTTGCGGGAACTCGCAGGAGACATGTACAGCGCGTGGCGGCCGGAGCCCTCGGTCCGCAAGCAAGCCGCTGTGCTCGCGGGCGATTACTTCGACCTCGAACACACCTACCCGGTTTCGCGGGCCATGTTTCTCGAGCGGGAGGTGCGCGAGTTGTTTCCAGCGGCTGCGCGCATCCCGAACCGGGTCCACCGGCTGCTGCTCGAGGCACTCGATCCGGCGGGAGACGGCTTTCGGCTGCCCTTCCTCTCCAAGGTGAGCTTGTCGGAGCTGTCTACATACTGCACCGATGTGCTGCTGCGCGATGCAGATGCCATGGGGCTTGCACAAGGGGTGGAAATCCGGGCGCCGTTTCTCGACGTGCGGCTGGTGACCGAGGCCCTGGCCGCCCCGGATGCCGCGACGTGGCCGGTGCCCCCGAAGCGGTTGCTGGTGGAATCCCTCGGCGACCTGCTGCCCCCGGGCGTGGCCGGGCGGCCCAAACAGGGATTCAGGCTTCCCCTGGCCGACTGGATGCGCGGTCCCCTGCGCGACTACTGTGCTGCAGGCATCGCACACAGCGCGGGACTCGACGGCCTCTCCGCCCGCGCCGTGGAGCGGGTGTGGGAGACGTTTCTGAGCGGCAGTCCGCGCTGGAATGCGGAGCGGGTTTGGCTGCTGGTGGTCCTGGGGCATTGGACGGCGCGCCATGGGGTCCGCTGAGCGCAGGCGCATCCTCTTCGCCGCGGACTGGTACCCTCCAGCCTTTCGCGCAGGCGGTCCGGTGCGGAGCGTGGCCCACCTCGCCGCCCTGCTCGCCGACGCGCACGACGTCTTCGTGGTCACCGGCACCCACGACCTCGGCAGCCCGGAGCCGCTTCCCGGCACGGGCGGCGGATGGCAGGACGTCGCCGGCATCCAGGTCCTCCGCCTCGGTCCCACCGATCGGACACCGGCCCGGTGGCGCGCCCTGCTCACGGAGGTCCGCCCCCACGTCCTTCACCTGAACAGCCTGTTTTCACGGGACTTCACCCTCGCCCCCCTGCGTGCCTCCCAGGGATGGGCCGGCCTCGAGCGCATCCTGGCCCCCCGGGGCATGCTCAGCCCGGGCGCCCTCAACCACAGGCCCCTGAAAAAACGGCTCTTCCTGGCCTGGGCGCAGCGCGCTCCCCGCTTCAGCGGCGTGCGCTGGCACGCCACGTCGGAGCTGGAAGCGGAGGACATCCGCCGCCACTTCGGCTACGCTCGCATCGACGTCGCCCCGAACCTCGCCGGACCGCCCCCTCCCCCCCCGCCTCCGCGCCCGGCGCCCCCGTGGCGCGTGGTGAGCCTCGGCCGGGTCCACCCCGTGAAGAATTTGGGCTTCGCCTGCGAGGTGCTGGCGGGGCTGGGCCGGCCGGTCCGGTGGGACGTGGTGGGACCGTGGGAGGACCCGGCCGAAGTGGCCCGGCTCGAAGCCGCCGCCCGAGTGGCGGGCGAAGCCGCCGCAGGAAACGCCGGCGAAGCCGCCATCGAAGTGCGGTTCCACGGCGCGCTCGAACCGGCAGCGGCAGCCACCGTGCTGCGCGAGGCACATTTCTTGATGATGCCGAGCATAACAGAGAACTACGGGCACGCGGTGGTGGAGGCGTGGGCGGCGGGCTGTCCGGTGTGGGTGAGCGAGGGGACGCCGTGGCGGGGGTTGCGCGAGGCGGGTGTGGGCGAGGTGCTGCCGCTGGAGGTGGAATGTTGGCGGGAGGCGGCGCGGCGGTGGATGGATGCGGGGCCGGAGGCGTGGGCGGCCGCTTCTGCGCGCTGCGCCGCATACCGGGCCGACTTGGATGAACGCAGCGGAGCGGCGGAGGCGACGCGGCGTATCTTCTCGCCATGAAGCAACGGGTGACGGACCTGTTCGGCACCGAGGTGCCGGTGGTGCAGGCGGGCATGATTTGGTGCAGCGGGTGGGAGCTGGCGTCCGCGGTGTCGGCGGCCGGGGGGCTGGGGTTGATCGGGGCGGGGTCGATGTACCCGGAGGTGCTCCGCGCACAGATTCTCAAAGCCCAACAGGCGACCGAACGGCCCGTGGGGGTGAACATTCCGTTGCTGTATCCCGACATCGAGGCGCACATGGCGACGGTGGTGGAACTCGGTGTGCCCGTGGTGTTTACCAGCGCGGGAAACCCGAAGACCTGGACCCAGCACCTGAAGAGCCACGGCATCCGCGTGGTGCATGTGGTGAGCAGTGTGAAGTTCGCGCTGAAGGCCGAGGAAGCCGGCGTCGACGCGGTCGTGGCGGAGGGATTCGAGGCCGGTGGCCACAACGGGCGGGATGAAACCACGACGCTGTGCCTTGTGCCGGCGGTCGCAGACGCGCTCAGCATCCCGGTGATAGCGGCGGGCGGCATCCACGATGCGCGGTCCACGCTGGCGGCCTTTGCGCTCGGGGCAGAGGGGGTCCAAATCGGAAGCCGGTTCGTCGCCACGGTCGAATCCTCGGCCCACCCCGCCTTCAAGGCGCGCGTCATCGCCGCCCGCGAAGGCGACACTACCCTGGGATTGAAGCAGTTGACGCCGGTCCGGCTCCTTGCGAACGGGTTCTCGGCCGCGGTCCGCGAGGCCGAAGCCCGCGGCGCCACCCCGGAGGAGCTGGCGGCGCTCCTCGGCCGGGGACGTGCGAAGCGGGGCATGTTCGAAGGCGATCTCGAGGAGGGCGAGCTGGAAATCGGCCAAATCAGTGCCCTGCTCGACGGCATCGTCCCTGCCGGCGACCTCGTCCGCACGCTCGCCTCGGACTACCGCAGGCTGACCGCGGGGATGCAGGATCCGCGCTTTGTTTGGTAAGGCGCGATCAGCCGGCCGCGTCGAAGAAGGTCCGGACGGCCTGGGCCACCTTGAGCGGCACGGCGGCGGACAGGGCCTCGACCGGAGCCTTCCGAATGGCCTCCACGGAATCGAACGCGGTGAGCAGCCGCATGCGCATCGTCGGACCCACGCCGGGGATGCCGTCGAGTTCTGATCGCAGCGCGGCCTTGCTGCGCCGGCTGCGGTGGTGGCCGAGCGAAAACCGGTGTGCCTCGTTGCGCATGTGCTGGATCAGCCGCAATGTCACGGAGCGCTTGTCGATGTGCAGCGGGACGGGGTCGTCCGGGAAGTAGATCTCTTCGAGCCGCTTCGCGATGCCGATCAGGGCGATCCGGCCGCGCAGCCCGAGGGCTTCGAGCGCTTCCGCCGCATGGGAGAGTTGGCCTTTGCCGCCGTCCACGACGATGAGGGCGGGCAGTTCCGCGCCTTCAGCGAGCAGCCGGCTGTACCGGCGCGTGATGACCTCGGTCATCGATGCAAAGTCGTCCGGGCCTTGCACGGTCCGGATGTTGAAGGTGCGGTAGTCGGATTTCGCGGGCTTGCCATTCCGGAACACGACGCAGGCCGAGGCCGGGGAGGTGCCGTGGAGGTTCGAGTTGTCGAAGCATTCGATGTGGCGGGGCAGCACCGGGAGCCGGAGGTCTTCTTGCACCGTGGCGAGCAGGGCTTCGGCGGCGGCCTCCGGATCCGTCTGTTCGAGCTGCTTCATGCGGTCCTTCAGGGCCGCCAGGGCATTGCGGGCGCTGAGGTCGAGCAGCCGTTTCTTATCGCCGCGCTGGGGAACGGCATAGGCCACGCCGGGCACGACAGGGTCGATGGCGACGGACGTGTAGATGGTCCGCGACGTGCTTGCGAACCGGTCGCGGATGAGCGGAATGGCGGCTTCGAGCACCTGGCGTTCGTCCTCGTCGAGCCGCGTCCGCACTTCCGAGGTGTGCCCCTGCACGATGCTCCCGTTCTTGATACGGAGGAAGTTGACCAAACTCACACGGGCATCCCGCGCCACCGTAAACACGTCCACATCGTCGATGCTTGGGTGCACGACGGTGTTCTTCGCTAAGAACGCGCGCACCGCCTCGATCTTGCGCTGGATGCGTGCGGCCTCTTCAAACCGCAACTCCTCGACCGCTGTGCGCAACCCGCCTTCGAGCAGTCCGAGCACCGCAGCCAAATCCCCCTGCAGCACGCTCCGAATGGCCCGAATGCTGGCGTCGTAGGCCTCTTCGGTCTGCAACCCGGCGCACGGTCCGAGGCAGTTGCCGATGTGGTACTCGAGGCACACGCGCCACTTGCCTGCTGCGATGGACGCAGCGTTGAGCGGAAGGGAACACGTCCGGATGGGGTACAGCGTCCTGCACAGCTCCAGCACGGTGTGCATCGACCGCACGCTCGGGTACGGCCCGAAGTACTCGCTGCCGTCCCGGATGACTTTTCGCGTCGGAAACACCCGCGGAAACGGCTCGCGCTTGAGCACGAGGAAGGGGTAGGTCTTGTCGTCCTTTAACAGGATGTTGTACAGCGGCTTATGCTCCTTGATGAGGCTGTTCTCGAGCAGCAGCGCATCTCCCTCGGTCGGGGTCACCATCCACCGGATGTCCGCAATCTTCGCCACCAACAGCCGCGTTTTGCCCGTCGCGCGCCCCGTGAAATAGCTCGTTACGCGCTTGCGCAGGTCCTTCGCCTTGCCGACGTAGAGGAGTTTCCCTGCGGCATCGTAGTGCTGGTACACCCCGGGTTCGCCGGGGAGTCGCTCGAGCAGTGCCTTCAGGTGGGGAGTCCGTTCCATGCCGCAGGGTCCAAATGTCGCCCCGAATCCCCCCACCCGTTACCTTCACGCCATGGAACTCGTCACCGGAGCCACGGGGTCCGTGGGCATGCATGTGGTGGCGGAGTTGCTCCGCGCCGGCAGGCCGGTCCGCGCGTTGCGCCGCGCCGGAAGCGACTCGGCGCCCCTCGAGGCCTTCCTCGCGCGCCGCGGCTTCTCGTCTGCGGACCTCGTTTGGGCAGAAGCGGACCTCCTCGACGGCGACCTCCTCGACGCCGCCCTCGCCGGGTGCACCCGCGTCTACCACTGCGCTGCCCTCGTTTCGTTCCATCCCGCCGATGCCCGCGCCCTCGACCGGGTGAACCGCGCAGGCACCGCTGCCCTCGTCGATGCCATGCTCCACGCAGGCGTCCCGGAATGCGTCTACATCAGCTCGGTCGCCGCCCTCGGCCGCCGCGACGGCGAACCCACGCACGAAGGGACCCCCTTCAGCGAAGGGCCTGGGGTGAGCGCGTACGCCCGCTCGAAGTATGCGGCGGAGCTCGAAGTTTGGCGTGGGGGAGAGGAGGGTCTCCGCGTGCTGTCGCTGCTTCCCTCGGTGGTGCTCGGCGAGGGCGATTTCCGGCGATCTTCGGCGGAGCTCTTTGCCACCGTAGACCGCGGCTTGGCGTTTTATCCGCGGGGTGCGAACGGGTTCGTGGCGGCCGAGGATGTGGCCCGCGCGGCTCTGGAGCTGCCTGAAATCGGCGCGTGGGGCGAACGGTACCTCCTGAACGCAGAGACGTGGGCGTACCGGGAGGTGTTCGCTGCGATGGCCGCTGCGCTCGGCCGCCCTGCGCCGCGTGTTGCCGTGCGGCCTTGGATGGCCGGAATCGCATGGAGGGCTGCACGGGTTGCAGAGGCATTCACGGGCCGGAAAACGCTGGTGACCCGGGAGGCGCTTGCGAATACGGACCGCTACCACGACTACGCATCGGACCGCCTTGCAGCACGGTTTGGCGAAGCGGGCAAGACCTGGGCCTACACGCCGATTGCGGACACCATCCGAGCGACCGCGACGGCCTACCGGGCTCAGTTTCCGGACTGAACCGCTTTCCGCGGACGCAGGGTCTTTCCTTTCGTGACCGCAGGAGTCCTGCCTGCAGAATCTACCGGGGCGGGGACGTAGCGCACGCCCGTTTCCTTCCGCTCGAGGTCGTTCAAGTAGTCGGTAGAGAGCGCGAGCACCTCGGTCAGGGCTTCCGGGTGGTTGAACCACCAGGCAAAGCTCGCCCGGTACCGTTCCTCGCTCACGCCGGTGCGGGCAAAGAGCTCCGCATAGGCGGCAGCAAGCCGGATGTCGGGGTCGTCTTCTCGGAACATGCCGAGCTTGCCCGCCGCCTCGATGAGTTGGGCTTCGGCATAGAGGTGGGCAAAGGAATCCTTCGACAAGACGTTTTCCGGTGGTTCCGGATCCGTCGTTGACCCGGGGCCGCATCCGGCGAGCAGAAGGCCGCCGAAGAGCAGCGCCGACCAGCGGGGATTCATCGGTCGAAGAGCAACCGTTCTCCGGTGCCCCGTTGGAGTACCTGCTCCCCGTCGTAGACTTCGGTGCCGTTGACCCAGGTGGACCGGACCCGGCTCCGAAACTGCACCCCGTTGAAGGGTGACCACTTGCATTTGGCCCACACGTGCGGTGCCTCAACGGTCCATGGCGCATTCGGGTCGACGAGCACGAGGTCCGCGCGGTACCCGGGGCGCAAGTATCCGCGGCCGATCAGGCGGAAGGCTTCCGCCACGTGGTGCGCCATCAGCCGGGGTACATCGGTGAGCTCGAGTACGCCCTCGTGGACAAGTTCAAGCATCGCTACCAGGGCATGCTCCACCAAGGGCCCTCCGGACGGAGCTTCAAAGTAACTGCGCGACTTTTCTTCCCACGTGTGGGGCGCGTGGTCCGTGGCGACCACGTCGATGCGGCCGGTTTTCAGAGCTGCCCGGATGGCCGTGCGGTCCTCGGCCGTTTTGACGGCGGGATTCCATTTGATGGCGTTTCCGCATCGGGCATAGTCGGCATCCGTGAACCACAGGTGGTGGATGCAGGCTTCCGCGGTGATGCGCTTTTCAGCCAGGGGTGTGGTGGCCGAAAAAAGCTCAAGTTCCCGCGCGGTGGAGATGTGAAGGACGTGCAACCGCGTGCCGTATTGCTCCGCGAGTTCAACGGCCAGGGAGGAACTTCGGTAGCAGGCCTCGGCACTTCGGACAACCGGATGGAATTCGGGGGGCACCGCCTCGCCGAACCGGGCTTTCGCGGCCGCAGCGGCTGCGCGCACGGTGGCCTCATCCTCGCAGTGCACGGCGACCAAGGTAGGCGCCTCGCTGAAGATGCCACAGAGGGCTTCCCTGCTGTCTACGAGCATGTTGCCCGTGGACGACCCCATGAATACCTTGACCCCGCAGATGCGAGACGGGTCCATGCGGGCGATTTCGTGCAGGTTGTCGTTCGAGCCTCCGAGGTAGAACGAGTAGTTGACCGGACTCACTTCCGCAGCCCGTGCGTACTTCTCCTCGAGAAGCTCGAGGGTCAGCGTGTTCGGGACCGTGTTCGGCATCTCCATGAAGGACGTGATGCCCCCGGCCGCGGCCGCCGCGGATTCAGTGGACAGGTCGGCCTTGTGGGTCAGCCCGGGCTCCCGAAAATGCACTTGGTCATCGATGCACCCGGGCATCAACCAGTGGCCCCGTCCATCCACGACCCGGTCCACACGCACCCCGGTCGTATCCACGGTCGGCCCGACGGCCGCGATGTCGGCGCCATCGACGAGCAATTCTCCAGGGGCAGCAATCCCCTCGTTGACGAGGACTACATTCTGAAAGAGGGTGATGGGCATCAGCGGGCGGGTTTGACGGGACGGAAGCGCATCGACAAGACTCCGAGAAAGGCCTCGCGGAAGATGCCCATGTTCATCTTGCTTTCCCCCACTTGGCGGTCGATGAAGCGGATGGGGACTTCGGCGATGCGGAAGCCCAGCTGGCGGGCGGAGTGCTTCATTTCGATTTGGAAGGCATAGCCGACGAACCGGATGCGCGCCAAATCGATGGTACGAAGCACTTCGGCGCGGTAACACTTGAAGCCAGCGGTCGCATCGCGCACGCCCAGCCACAGTACGGCATTGACGTAGATGGAAGCGAACGTGCTCATCAGCAGTCGGTCCCATGGCCAGTTTTCGACTTTGCCACCGCGCGTGTACCGCGAGCCCACGGCCACATCAGCGCCCCCTTCTGCGCACGCCGCACGCAGCCGCACGAGGTCCTCCGGGTTGTGGGAAAAATCGCAGTCCATCTCGAACAGGTAGGCATATCCCCGTTCCAGTCCCCACCGGAACCCGGCGATGTAGGCCGTGCCCAGGCCTTGCTT
This sequence comes from Chryseobacterium gleum, assembly GCA_945883885.1. GTDB lineage: Bacteria > Bacteroidota > Bacteroidia > Flavobacteriales_D > Sanyastnellaceae > CAMCYM01. Next base: position 7,228 of record CAMCYM010000011.1, on the reverse strand, counting down.
TCCGCTGCGTTCGAGCAGATGGATCCGCCCAGGGTACCGCGACGCCACATCCCGCACAATGGCTGCAGTTCCGTCGGGTGACCCGTCGTCAACGATCAACACATGTGGCTGCAATGCAAGGCCCATCACCGTTTCGAGCATGCGCTCCACGTTGCCCTTTTCGTTATAGGTCGGAATGATGACCAAGGAATCGGAAGTGGCCATGCGGGATCAGGCGTTCATGCGGAGAAACTTCACCTCGTCTTCGTTGAGGTGGCGGAAATGGCCACGGGGAAGGTCTTTTTTCGTCAGGTGCGCAAAGCGAACGCGGTCGAGCTTGACCACTTTGTAGCCGAAGTGTTCGAAGATCCTGCGCACGATGCGGTTCCGGCCGGAGTGCAGTTCGATGCCCACCTCGTGCGGGTCGTTGCCCGCGAAGCTCACTTGGTCCGCCTTGACGAAGCCGTCGTCGAGCACGAAGCCTTTGAGGATTTCATCGAGGTGGTGCTGCTGCACTTTTTCTGCGAGGGTGACGTGGTAGAGTTTGCGCACACCGTTGCGGGGGTGCGTCAACCGGTCTGCGAGGTCACCGTCGTTCGTGAAGAGCAGCAGTCCGGTGGTGTCCCGATCCAGCCGACCTACCGGGACGAGGCGCTCTTTGCAGGCGGTTTTTACGAGCTCCATCACCGTGCGGCGGCCTTGCGGGTCATCCAGTGTGGTGATAAAGCCCTTCGGTTTGTTGAGCAGCACATAGCGCTTCGCCTCCGGACGGATGCGGTCGGTCCCGACTTGCACATGGTCCGACGGCAACACGGTGCGGCCGAGCTCGGTCACCACCTCGCCGTTGACGGTGACCACGCCCGAGGTGATCAGGACGTCCGCCTCCCGACGAGAGCAAATCCCGGCGTGCGCGATGTACCGGTTGAGGCGCATCGGTCCGTTGGGGTCCGAGGCCACACGCGCTTTGCGCGGGGGTTTTGCCGGCCTCCGTTTCGCCCCAGGTTTGCCAGGAGCAGCGGGACGTCCACGGTCTGGCCGGGGGGAAGGAGTTTTCTTCATTTTGGCGTAAAGATAGCCGGTGACAGGGCTGTGGGAATGGGTCCGAGTACATCGCACACGCGCTGCAGCACAAACTCGCGGGGGTGGCCGGTGATGAGGACCAAATCGAACCGGGCTTCAGCAGGGACCTCCCGGTGCCGGCGCAAAAAAGCCTCCCCGGCGCACATCAACCGGTGTTGTTTGCGCGCATCGATGCTCGCCCAGCCAGATTCCGCGGATTCCACGGCCCGCACCTTGACCTCTGCAAACACCGTGACGCCCTCTTCCACAGCGACTACGTCAAGTTCACACCGCCGCCACCGCCAATTCCGCGCCACGACGCGGGCTCCGCATCGCTGCAACGCCGCCACCGCGCACCCTTCCCCCCATGCTCCGCGCTGTGCAGAATTCATGGCCGAAAGGTGCGGCGGTCCCGCCAGGAAGGCGGCGGTTCGTTTGTCCGCGGAGCACGCCGCTTTGTAGGCGTTCAGCGCAACACGAACTCGCCGGAGCCGATCCGCTGTTCGCCGTCGAGGATGTAGGCCCGATACGTGCCCGCGGGCAATGCCGTGGACGGTGTGTAGAAGATGCAGGCGTCAAGCCGGGAGTTCGCGTAGTCCACTCCTCGGCTTGCACTGACGGATTCTCCGCCGGGCGTACTCCCGGAAGAGCCGTTGCCGGTAGGCAGGACGCGTCCGCCGGGTGCGACGAGTTGGAGGTACAGTTCCCGCCGTCCGGATTCTGCAATCCGGTTCTCGGCCAACGAAAAGCACACCTTGATCATGTCCGTTTTCCCTGCACGGTCGGTTTCCCGTTGGTGCCCGGAGTCGGAAATGCGCAACCCTTGCGCGGTGACGCTCGTGGCGGAGAGCACCTTGCCGGTCGAGATGATCTGCTCCATGTTTTGCTGGCGCTGCAGGAGGTTGTCTTTCTCTTGCTGCACCGTGGCCACTGTGGAGCGCATCGTCTCGTTCTCGCCCATGAGGGCTTGGTTCAGCTGGTTCAGCGAATCGATGGTGGCCACATAGCCTTTCATGATCGTCCGCAGCGTCTCCGCTTCTTTCCGGGCGGAGGACACCGACTTCTTGCCCGACCGAACATTGCGGATCAGGCGGTCGATTTCCTTCCGTTGGTCCGCGATTTCAGCCAGCATCACTTCGTTCTCCGTCTTCAGCGTGTCGTAGGAAAACTTGAGGTCTTCGAGTTCAGCGGTCAGGCGGTCACGTTCGTCCGTGAGCTCAACTTTTTCCTGTTCAATGACTTCGACCGTCTCGTTTTGCTGCAGGAGTTGGTAGGCCAAAACAGCACAGCCGACGACCAACACGACGATGACGGTGTAAAGGACCCGAGGGGTGAGATTCATGGTGTGCAAATTTGCATGAACCTTGCCAAATCTCCACCGCAAGTTCCTCGCCTACAACGTTGCATGCCGCTGCGTGCACTCAACCTTTGCGTCCGCCGAACAGACCCGCAAGGCTGAACCCGCGGGACTTGTTGCCCTCCGAGCTTGCAGAGGCGGGTTTCCCGGTGTGGGAAGCAGGTTTCCCGGACATCTGTCCGGGCTTGTGGTGCTTCTTTTTCTTGTAGTTCGGGTTCGACCCTGCAGGTGCTCCCGTCCCACTTGAACCACCTGAACCGCCCGAGCCTGCGGGCCGTGCGGGCCGCGCATCGTTGTACTGCGGGCGGGCTGAGCGTGGTGCATCTGAAGGTGCACCTTCCGAGCGGTTCCGCTGGGGTGCCGCGGGGCGGCCTTGACGCGCGGGGCGCTCGTCGTTGTACCGTCCTTGTGGGGGCCGACCTTGACCGGACCGATTCTGCCCCGGCCGTCCTTGACCAGACCGGCCGTAGGCAGGCTTTCCAGCGGGACGCGGCGTGCGGCGGTTCGCCGGCACTTCGAAATGGTACGCATGTTCCGTCACCACCGGGATTTCTTTGCCGATGAGCTTTTGGATATCGCGCAAGAATTCCGGCTCATCGTCGCCGTTGCAGAAGGAGACTGCGGTGCCGGTGGCCCCAGCGCGTCCCGTCCGGCCGATGCGGTGCACATAGGTCTCAGGTATGTTCGGCAGTTCGAAGTTGAACACGTGGCTGATTTCCTCCACGTCGATGCCGCGCGCGGCAATGTCCGTAGCGACGAGCACGCGGATGCTCCCGCTGCGGAAGCCATTCATGGCGCGGTCGCGTTGCGGTTGGCTCTTGTTGCCGTGGATGGCCTCGCTCTTGATGCCTTCTTGGTTCAGGAACTTCACGACTTTGTCCGCGCCGTGTTTCGTGCGGGTGAAGACGAGGGCGGAAGTGACATCGGCCGCTGTCAGCATCTCTGCGAGCAGGACGCGTTTGTCGTCCTGCGGCACGAAGTACAGCTGTTGATCCACGAGTTCCGTGGTGGATGAGATCGGGGAGACCTCTACCCGGAGGGGGTTGCGCAGGATGGTGCCGGCCAGCGAAAGGATGGCCGGAGGCATGGTCGCAGAGAAAAACAGCGATTGCCGGTTTTCAGGGAGCAACGCGATGATCTTCTTGATGTCGTGGATGAAGCCCATGTCGAGCATCGTATCCGCTTCATCGAGCACGAGGTATTCCAAACGCCGAAGCGAGACATACCCCTGCTGGATCAGGTCGAGCAGGCGTCCAGGCGTGGCCACCACGATGTCGACGCCACGGTTGAGAGCTTCCACCTGACGGCCTTGTCCGACGCCCCCGTAGATCAGCGTTGAACGCAGTGAGGTGTGGATGGAATAGGCTTTGAGGTTGTCCTGAATTTGGTTTGCAAGCTCCCGTGTAGGAGTCAAGATAAGTCCGCGGATGACGCGGCGGCCTTCAGGGCGTTGCTGCGAAAGCAAGTCGACCATGGGCAGCGCAAAGGCGGCGGTTTTTCCGGTGCCGGTTTGGGCGCAACCGAGGACGTCGGTGCCGGCAAGTACGTGGGGGATGGCCTGGGCCTGGATGGGGGTGGGCTCGGTGTATCCGAGCGGTTGGAGGGCGCGCAACACACGGTCGCTCAAGCCCAGTTCAGTAAAAAGCATTGCAAGGAGGGAATCAACACCGCACAAGTCCGTGTGCGGAAAACGAGCCGAGATGGAATCCCTGTCGCACAGGGCCGGGACGATGCGTTCCGGTTGCGTGCCTACCTCGGCTGAACACGCGGGCATTTTTGCCGGCGCAAAGGAACGGCAAGAAACAAGGTCCTCGACATGCCGCCCTGCATCAGGCCGTCAGTCCCGCAGAATCGGCGCGTATTTCGCCCAGTGCACGCGCATTAGCAACACGCTCAAAACCAAAACAATGGCACCCATCGGCAAGTCAGACGGATTCCCGAATAGCGTCCACAAAAAAATGTTTACTGCATAAGGAAAGGCAGCCAACACGGCCAACGGCCGGGTCCGCGGCACCAGCAATCCGATGCCCGCCACGAGTTTGAACAGCGCAACCCACTGGAACAGCCATCCCGTCGCAATTACCGCCTCCATGAACGGCCTGCCCGGCCCTTCCGGCAAGGTCATGGATTCCGGGGTGGCATAGTACGATATGAGTCCTACGCTGCCCGATCCTACGAGGAACAAGGCGAACAGCAGGTGCAGGATCAGGTGGAAGCGTGCAGCGGTCATGGTGGCGGTATCAGGCGGGAGGTTGGAGTTTCAGAGGGACCGTAAGCCGGACCTTTACCGGCTTGCCGTCTTCGTTCGCGGGTTGTAGGAGGGGGAGACGGAGCGCTGCCGCTGCTGCTGCCCGGTCCAAGTCGGGGTGGACACTGCGCAGGACTTCCGCGGCCGTGACCTGCCCGCGTTCGTCCACGACCAGGGAAAGCAGCGCCGTCCCTCCCCCATGGTTTGCGCAGCTGGCAGGCCAAACCAACGCCTCAGCCAACTTAGCCCCGACAAAGCGGAGGGTGCACTCACTCGGTTCAGGCCCAGGCACCCGAGCACATCCCGGTGCTACCGGCATGAATTCGGCCGCATCGTAGATGTCGGTTTGGGCTCCGACCGTCAGCACGGCCATCAGCCCTACGGCTCCCAAGAAGTACCGCAGCATGGGCCGAAAGTAGATACATCGGCGGGATTATGCACATGCAGCTCAGGATCATTCATTGCACTAGAAATGACGCCTTGCTGGGCGAAGGGTGTCACTTATGCAACCTAGTTTCTGCCCAAGGGGACCACGTCCTCATGCCCCATTCGCAGTAGGCGTTGACCGGATCGAGACACCGGTACGCGAGGCCGAGGACGTGTGACCGGGGATTCCAAGCGGCTTGGGCACCGTTCCACGCAACCCCTGGGGGCCGTGGCCACGCGCTGGGTGGTCCAAACCCTTGTGACCATGGGAATCCGATGACTGGATCTGTGGGGTCTTCGGAAACGGCAATGGCCCGGCGTTCGCCCTGCGCCGCGACGCGCGTTGCGCGGCGGCGGCTTTTATTGCGCCCATCTTGTCCGTCTTGAGCAAGCTCAGGCGTCTGCGACGGGCACAAAAAAGCCCCAAGCATCTGCTTGGGGCTTTGAAGTCTGTTGAGGTCCGAAGCGGATTCGAACCGCTGTAGCAGCTTTTGCAGAGCTGAGCCTAGCCACTCGGCCATCGGACCGCAGGGGTGCAAATATACGGAATTTCAAGCCTATTTCTGCAGTTCATTCCGGTCTTCATGCAGGTTCTCGTTCGGGAGCTACCTTCGGCCCATGCGTTTGAGCCGGTCGTGGATTCCCAATGCATTCACCCAGGGGAACCTGCTGTGCGGTGTCGCTGTGCTGGTGGGGGTGGTCGAGGCGGAGTCCGGGGCACTGTTGCTGTGGATTTGGGGGTTCGGGCTGCTGTGTGACGTGGTAGATGGAGCGCTGGCACGCGCGCTGGGGGTCGCAGGACCGCTGGGGGTACAGTTGGACAGCCTCGCGGATGTGGTGACGTCGGGGGTGGTGCCGGCAGTGGTGGCGTGGTCCCTTGCGCAAGCAATCCTTCCGGAAGAGCTGCTGTTTTTGGGCGCGGCGGGAGGAACGATGGCCGCGGCGGCGGCGTACCGGTTAGCGCGGTTCAATGTGGGTGCAGGCACGTCGGACGCTGCGCATCGGGGGTTCAGCGGTCTTCCTGCTCCGGCGGGCGCGGTTTGGTGGATGGCAACGTGGGCGATGCAGGTGGCTGGGGCTCCGATGGAAGCGCTGGCGGGGGCGTGGGTGCTCGGAGTGACGGCGGTTCCGCTGATCATGGTCTCCCGCATGCCGTTGCCGGATTTCAAAGGGTGGGGCAAGGACGCGGCATGGGACCGCTTTCGGCGGCGGTTGCTCGGAGCGATGGGGGCTGTGCTGGTGGTTGCGATGGGGGGCATTGCGGCAGGAAAGCCGCTGTGGTGGGGAGGGGCCGCGGGCTTGGCAGTGTTATGTTTGTACGCAGGTTCGAACAGGGTCGGTCGGTTCGCTGAACGCACTTGAAGGGCCCGTCACGACATTCACTCAACGCCATGGAATTCACCGCAGAAATCGATGTCATGCCGCTGCCGGCACTCCTGGATCCCCAGGGAAAGGCTGTTTCGAACTCCATGAAGCACATCGGATTGCCTGAAATCGGTGAGGTCCGGGTGGGCAAGCACATCACCCTGAAGGTGGTGGCGGCGTCTCGCGCGGAGGCCGAGGCGAAGGTGGAGGAAGCCTGCGCCCAACTCCTTGCGAACCCCATCATGGAGCGGTACGCCTTCCGGATCGCAGAGGCGTGAACCGGTGGGTGTTCGGGGCAGTAGCGCTCCTCGGGGTCAGCTGCTCGAGCCAAGTGCTGATCACCAGCGAGCCGGCTGGCGCACGGGTGAAACTCGACGGGCTGGAGGTGGGTGCTACGCCCTACCTGCACCGGGATGCGAAGATTTCTGGCTATTCCCTCGGGGTGGAGTTGCAGCACCCGGACTACCGAACGTACCAAGGGGTCATCCACAAGGCAAAGAGCGTCAATGTAGGAGCGGCCATCGGGGGCGTTCTGGTCTGGCCATTGTGGGCCTGGGTGCTGGGGTATCCGCCCGTTTGGCATGCAGCGATGACGAAGGTGACACCGCCGTCGGCCGGGGGTGCTGCTGCGGGACAGCCCGCGGTTGCTGAGGATCCGCGGGGCGTCCAAGTCACCTTGCGGCCCGAAGAGCACGCGGGGATCCGCGAGGTGTTCGTCGTGGCGCTCGGCGCGACGACCTGCCGGGGACCGGGCGATCCACTCGCACTGGAGGAACTTGCGGCGGTGCGGCTGC
>CAMCYM010000010.1 GCA_945883885.1 Chryseobacterium gleum | reverse complement strand
CCCTCGAGGCGGAGGAGGTGCGGCGCGTGGCCGGGTTGACGGCGCCCCACGTCATCGCCACTGGCGGCGGCACACCGGAGTTGCCCGGGGTGTGGCCGTTGTTCGAAACGACGGGGCGGGTGATTTGGCTCGACGTGGCATGGCCAGAGCTGGCGGCGCGGTTGTCGTCGGAGCGGGATACCCGGCCTTTGCTGGCCGGGCCGGACTGGGAAGGCCGTGCGAGGGCGCTTTGGCTCAAGCGTCGTCCCGTGTATGCGCGGGCGCTCGAAGTTTGGCGCGCACCGAGCGAAGCACAGGTGCAAGCCCTCGCCCTCAGACTTCAGTCGACGAGGTAAGCCGCATCGGTCGCTGCAGGGCCATCGGCCGCAGCCTGTACCTCGATGCGTTCCTTGAGGGTCGTGCTCAGCGACAACCCGCATATATCCGCGCGCACAGGGAAGGAACGGTGGATGCGGTCGACGAGGATAGCGGCCGTAATGCGCTCTGCGCCAGCGTCTAACACGTGTCGTACTGCGTGAATCAGGGTGCGCCCGGAATTCAGCACGTCGTCCACCACGACGACGGCCTTTCCCCGCAGCACTTCGTGGGGGGCTGAAAACTCCGCAGGTTTGCCGGCTGGATCTTGCTTGTGCAGGCGCAGGGTCATGCGCACGGTCCGCATTTCAGGGGCGATGCCGGCCAGGATGCGGGCCAAACGTTCGGCCACGGCCTCCCCCTGCCCTGCAATCCCCACGAGCACCACTTCCGGGGCGTGGGCATGCACCTCAAGGAGTTCCCGTGCCATGCGCTGCAGCTTGCGCTCGATTTGGTCCGCGGTGAGAATCAGGGTCTTGCTCATTCTGGCTCAAAGATGGCGATGGTTTCCACGTGGGCGGTATGCGGGAACTGATCGACGAGTTTCAAGTGCTTCAACCGGTATCCTGCTTCCTGCAACACGGCCACATCGCGGGCTTGCGTTGCGGGGTTGCACGACACATAGACGATGCGTTGTGCGCCCAACGCGATGACCTTTTGCAACGTCTTCGGCGCAATGCCGGCGCGCGGCGGATCCACCACCGCGCATGCGATGCGGCCGGCGTATTCCGGATGGGCATCGAGGAACTTGCCCACATCGGCGGCATGGAAGCGGATGCGCCCGAGGCCATTCCGCGCGGCGGAGGCTTCTGCATCTGCGATGGCGGTTTCTGCGAGTTCCACCCCGACCACCTCCGCGTCGGTTCCGCGAGCGATCAGTTGCGCGATGGTTCCGGTGCCGCAAAACAGGTCGAGCACAGCCCCGTCTTTCGGGCCTTCTTGAACCGCACGAACCACTTCTGCATAGAGCATTTCGGCACTGGCAGGGTTCGTTTGGAAGAAGCTCGGCATCTGGACGTGGAACGTCAGCCCGTTCAACGTTTCCTCGAGGTGTTCACGCCCGGTGACCAACCGTCGTTGTCCGTCCCGGGCCTCCACGCGCTCTCCGGTGTCGTCGTTGATGGTGTGCAGCAAACCTTCGAGGCGGGTTCCCCACAGGTGCCGAAGCAGCGCGGTAAATCCTTCCAAGTCAAAGCGTTCTATTCCGTGGGATGTGGTGACCAAATTGACCAAAAGCCCCCCGGTTTTTCGACTTTTGCGCACCGCGAGGAAGCGGTAAAATCCCTCGCGCCGTGGAGCATGCCAGGGGGGGAGTCCGGTCGCTTCGCACCACGTGCGAATCTCAGCCAGGCCTTCTTCCACGTCCTGGTCGAACAAGCCGCTGTCGCGGTCGAGGTTCTCGATGGCCCACCACGTCCCCCGCCGCTTGAACCCTAGCCCGAAGCGGTCCTCCTTTTCGCCCGTTTCTGGATTGTGCACGATGGCGCCGAAACTGTACTCCATCTTGTTGCGGTAGTGCCAAACCGCCGGCGACGCTACCCACCCCGCATGCACCGCCTCGACATCCTCAATCCCTCCGATGCGCGCAAAGAGCTCGAGCACCGTTTCTTCCTTGAACTTCCGTTGCACATCGATCGGCACGCGGGCATAGGGAGCCCCCGGGATTTCCTGAAATCCCGTATCTGCTTCATCCGGTGAACGGCGAACCACATCGATGAGCGCACACGTGGCGTGCCGGGCCTTGCACGCCACGACACGCGCCCGCACGAGCTGTCCGGGAAAGGTATTCTCCACGAAGACCGTGAACTGCCCGGACTCCGTAGCCACTCGAGCGATGCCCTGGCCGCCGAAGGCATAGCGCTCGATGGTCAGTTCGAGTTCCTCGCCTTTGCGAAAGATGCGTGTGCGTTTCAAGGCCACAAAGGTCGGATGTAGAAGGTATCTTGCAGGCATGTGGACCGCCCTCGTTCCTGCGATTTTTGCACGTTCCATGGCGGTGCTTGCTCCGGACACGGTGTGGCATGAGTTGGGGGTGGCTACGTTCAATGTGCGCTACGACAACCCGTCGGACACGCTGAAGTGGGCGGACCGGCACCGTGAAGTCGCCGCCGCTGTAGCCGGTTTTGACCTCGTGGGCTTTCAAGAGGTATTGCCGAACCAAATGCAGGACCTGCGCGCCGACCTGCCTCATCTCTCTTCCTTCGGCACCGGCCGCGACGCCGATGGGGGCGGGGAGGCCTGTCCGATTTTTTGGAACCCCGAACGCCTGGACTTCCTCAACGGCGAAGTCCGCTGGCTTTCTCCCGATTACCTCGTGCCGGGTTCCATCGGTTGGTCGGCGTCCTTGCCGCGCATTGCCACCATCTGTGTGTTCCACGACCGCATCTCGGGCCGCATGGTGCGCATCATCAACACCCACTGGTGCCACGAGAGCAGCGAGGCCCGCGCCGGCTCTGCGGCGCTGCTGGCCGGTTGGATCGGTTGGGCATCGGATGTTGTGAGTTTGGTGATCGGCGACTTGAATGCCCCGGCAGAAAGCGAAGAGGTGCGTTTGTTGCGCGATCTGGCGGAGCTTCAGGATGCCTACACGTCTGCAGAGTACCGATGCAGGCCATCCTACGGGACATTCTCCACCTTCCTTCCTGCGCATCTCGCGGCAGCACCGCGCATCGACCACATCTTCGTGCGCGGGGCACCGGTTGCGTGGACCTGCGCAGACGAGCACATCAAGTGGGGGGTCTACATTTCAGACCATTTGCCGGTGCACGCAATTCTTGAACTGCCGACCCCATGAAGCGCCATCTGTTGTGGGTCGGTCCGGTGCTTTTCCTTGCGAGCGGGGCATTGCTGCCTGCGGTGACCGGAGCTTCCACCGGTGCCGCTTGGGCCGTGGCCTCCGTCCTGTGGATGCTGGTGTGGTGGATTGCAGAAGTCCTGCCCATTGCGGTCACATCTCTTTTGCCCATCGTGTTGCTTCCCGCCACCGGTGTGCTCGCAATGGAGGAAGTTACCGCAGCATACGGGTCTCCGTTTGTATACCTCTTCCTCGGGGGCTTCTTGCTTGCCATTGCCTTGGAGAAGTGGCAGGTGCACCGTCGAGTTGCGTATTTCATCCTCATGCGCACGGGCACTTCTGGGAGGCGGGTTGTACTCGGATGCATGCTTGCAACGGCTTTCCTGAGCATGTGGATCTCAAACACAGCCACCACGCTCATGATGCTGCCCATTGCGCTGTCGATTGCTGGACATGTCCCTTCCCAGCGGGAAACCCTCGCGCCTGTTCTGCTGCTTGCAACGGCGTATGCTGCGAGCATCGGCGGCATCGCAACCCTCGTCGGGACCCCGCCCAACGTTGCCATGGCGGGCATCCTTGCAGAGTCGTTTTCCATTCAGATTTCATTTCTAGGCTGGATGGCCGTGGCCTTTCCATTCTCCTTGGCGCTGTTGTTGTTCACCTATGTGTGCCTGACGCGGTTTCTGTTCACAGTTTCAGGTCAAGAGGACCTGGATGCCAAGTCCCATGTCGAGGCCATGGGGGCGGCTTTAGGGCCTTGGACGCAGGCGGAGCGTCGCGTGGTCGCCATCTTCGTCGGAACGGCGTTGCTCTGGATTTTCGGCGGCACGCTGCGCAATGCCACGGGATTTCCGATCCAAGACACGTGGGTAGCCATCCTCGGCGCGGTGGTGTTGTTCCTGGTGCCGGCGGAACGCAAGGGCTCAGGGGGTCTGCTTACGTGGGAGGATGCGCGTGGGGTGCCTTGGGAAATCTTGTTGCTCTTCGGAGGCGGGCTTGCCGCGGCCGAAGCCCTTGCGCATACCGGTGTGCTCGAGGGAGTTGCAGGGTTTTTAGTGCAGGAGTTGAACATGCCATGGTGGGGTCTGGGGTGCATCCTGATTGTCGTGGCGTTGTTCTTGACGGAAGTCATGAGCAATTTGGCGTTGACGGTCGTGTTGGTGCCGGTGGTCGCCGAGTTGGCTCCAGGTCTGGGTTTGCATCCGTTGACCTTGGCAGTTCCTATTGCCATGGCGAGCAGCTGTGCCTTCATGCTCCCGATGGGGACACCCCCGAATGCCATCGTGTTCGGCAGCGGGCAACTCAAGATGTCCCAAATGGTGCGTGCGGGCTTCTGGTTGAACGTGGCGGCCTGTGTGTTGGTTTTCATCATCATGGTGTTCGTGATCGAACCGTATGCCGCAACTTGGATGCAGTCCCATGGAAATTTGGTTGATTGAAGGCCCCAACTTGAACCTTGTGGGCATCCGGGAACCCGGTACGTACGGCTCTCGTTCGCTGGATGCGGTCTGGGCTTCTTGGACGGAGGCCTGGGAACTTCGTGGCATCCACGTGCATAGATTCCAGTCGAATGTGGAGGGAGAACTCATCGACCGTCTGCAACAAGTAGGTTTTGCTGCAGATGGCATCGTCCTGAATCCGGGAGGATACACCCATACGAGTGTGGCTTTGCGCGATGCAGTTGCCGCCATCGCCGCTCCGGTGGTGGAAGTCCATTTGACCCACATTGCTGCGCGCGAGGATTTCAGGCGGATATCGCTGCTCGCACCCGTGTGCACGGCTGGTATTTCGGGGCTGGGCCTGGAGGGGTACCGGTGGGCCGTTGAGGGGCTCGCGGGTCTCATTGAGGCTGGACGATGAGCGGACAGAGTTCCCGCGACGGGTTTCCAGATTCGCATCGAAATTCAATGATGTAAGCGCCTGGTTTCCAGTCTGTGGTCTGAACTCTCACCGTCCCTGTCCCGGGATACGTTGAGCCAGCGATGGTCCTGCCCGAGGGATCGTATGCACGCCAATCCCAATGCGCAAGGCCCCATGCATCAGGGGGCATCAGGTGCACCCAGGCTGTGGCAGGATTTGGTACGATGCGCGCCGATGCCACTTCAGGGACTGCTTCGAAACGGGGTTTCGTGAATACGGCCTCGCTCACAGGCCGTCCACCTTCTTCGTCCTCACACCCACGGGGAACCACCGGGGACGCATCCATCGCAAAGACCGCCGACGCACAGTTCGCGTCATCGAAAGTCACGTCAGGGAGTGGATTCACTGCGGCACCAGTTCCTTCGTTGCCCCACCACGCGTTGCCGGTGGCTACGAGGTGAAACGCGGTGTTCGGGCATGGCGCATCCCACGTACCGGCCATGAGAGCTTCGGACCAGGGGCCGAAGGTGGAGCCGCCCTGCACCAAATCCGGCGGTGGTGCACCCTGAAACGCCAGGTGAACGCGGTTATCCCGGAATTCGTTGACTGCATCGTCTTCCATGCTGAGGATTGTGCCCATGCCGCCGGAAATGCCGGTGTCCAGGGACCGAAATACCGAGCAGGTCACGCGAATCCGTTCGGCTTCTCCCGCAATTCCGCAAGTGCCGGATTCGAACCGCGAAGATTCCACGGTTACGTTTGTGGGGCAGGCTTGCAGGGACAGCATGGGCGATTCGTCCGCGGATTCTCCCTCGAATGAACAGGCGTTGACGCGGGAAGGAAAAGCCACCGCAACTGCGGAAATGGGACTCCGGAGGAAGCTGCAATCGTTGAAGCGGAATCCGCTGCTGTCGATGCGCAATCGGCTGTCTTCGAAGGTGCAGGCTGTGGCGAGAAAGGCGCCGCCGGAGGCGTGCGTTTGGCTCATCCAGATGCGATCGAATGCCGCAAAGGAGGCCTTCATCCGGTGGGTGCTGACCAGGGAAGCCCAGGTGTATGGACCTTCGATGCGGGTGGTGTCCCAAACCGAACGGGTGTGCAATGCGAGTGTGGCGCCTGCCCCGATCTTCGTTTGGCCCGCAGCCACCTGCAGCGTTCCTGGCCCGTACACACCGATTCCTGCATCCGACGTGAGTTCCAGAACGGTGTGCTCGGGGTGAATTCCCTGCACGCGCAACGTGGCGGCCTCCGCAATCGATACCGTCGAAAAGGCCTCTGCCCGGATGCGTCCCGCGCCCTTGATCGACGTCTCGCCTTCGGCCTCGATGCGTCCGCCGCGCAGATGGATGCGGCTGGATTCGTCGTTGAATTGCAAGATGCTGGCATCTAACAGGCGCAAGGTGGCCCCTTCGTGGATGATCAACGCGCCGTCTTCGAGAAGGTCTGCCGTGGCGGTGGCCAGAATCAGGAGGGCTCCCGGATGCAGTTCGATGGCCGAGGCCGGTGCAATTTCAAGCGCACTCCCCGGTTCGAGGACCAAGGCGGCGTCTGCAGGGAGGTGCAAGGTGGCCGGATGACCCGGGGCCCCTACCTGCAAGGTGCTTCCTGCATGAAAGACGATGGAATCTGCGCAGGGTGCGAGTTCTGCGTCGTGGTGCAGGAGCACTCCTCCGGGGCCGTAGAAATGCGTTCCGGGGATCCAGCGTGACCGCTGCAGTTCATCGGTGTAGGCGAGCAGTGCCTGCGTCGAATCTGGCGTGTCGAGGAAGGCATCGCCGCGGAGGATCCATTCGAGCAAGGTCGAAAGGTGGTCTTTGACGTCGCAATGGGAGGCACTGGGCCTGTTCGTGGGCTGGATGGAAACCGCGTCAAAGGGGGAAATGCTGGCCGTTTCCCAGGGGTCCAAATCCAATGCGGACCGGGCCGGGATGAACAGGCCGGGAGTTTGGAGTGCCGTGACCGAGAGTCCCGCTGTTTCTAGTGCTCCCGCCAAGGCCTCCAAGTGGTTCGACGTGCTTCCGGGCAAGCTCTCCCAAGCGGGTGCAAAGGATGGGGCAGTAGCCAGGTAGGTATGCCACAGGTTGCCCGCCTCCAAGGGCGCAGGTTCAGGCAGTTCCAGATCGCACGTGATGAAGGCATTCGATGTGGATTCGGGGTGGTCTGGGTTTCCCGGTAAGGCAAACAAGTCCACATGCGCCCACTCCCAGCCCACGAGTTCTGCCGACGCTTGCAGCAGCGGGCCCTCGCCCACCAGAGAAGGGCCATCGGGCCGACCATTCGAAACGGCCAGATTCAACGGGTGTTCGGGAAGTCCTTGAGTTGCCAGGAGCGTCTGCAAAGCTTCAAAGTCGTCGAGCCCCGAGCCCACATGTGCGGCGAGCAGCTCCCGGGCGGCGGGCGTATTCAGTGCTTCCTGCATCGCATGGGCGGCGGCAGAAATCCCGGCCAAACCATGAATGGCTTGCTGCAACGCAATGGGGAGGTAGGCGCCCCGGAATGGGCTGTCCAAGGCCACAAACAGCCGGGTGCAGGGGGAGGGGCCTTCTGCTTCCAGCGTGGCAAGGGCATGCCGCACGATGAGCCCGCCCATGCTCGCACCGACCACGACCAGCGGTGACTCGCCCTGCTTCCAGAGGTTGCAAAGCTGAATGACTTCTTGGACCAAGGCGCTTTGTGCGGCCACTTCGCGCGTTCCGTCGCTGAAGTCGAGAAAGACCACGTCGTAGCCCGCCAGGTGGAGGGAGTCGAGCAACTCTGGCAAGTACTCTGTATCCGGATAGGTGCTTTCCGTACAGTTCCAAAGCACCTCCCAGTGCATGTCGCCTGCGCCGATCATCGGGATGTGGTCCGAAAGGCCGGGGTCGAACCCCTCGACGATGAGCACGGGCCGGTCAAAGAGCTGGTCCGCTCCGAGGCGGGGCAAGGCCCAACCGGTCACCGACTGAGAACCGTAATAGGCGCCGACCCACCACGGGTTTTCGGGGTCCGGCATCGGCCAAACCGGCAAATCGGGCAGCGGCAGATCACAGGGGGGCAAAACCCGAAGCACCAGGTCGGCCCCACCGGCTACCGAGGTCAGTTCGAGGTGGGCGGAAGTGACGCTCGGGCCGATGTGGATGGGGACAGGTTCTCCGGTCCTGGCCACAGACGCAACGCCGTCCACGGTCAAGGTGCATCCTTCCGCACACAGCGTGTCGAGGAGCACGATGCGTTGCCAGCCCGGATACAGGTGGGCCCGGCTGCAGGCGACGTGGACGGGACGGAGGGAATCGCCGGGCGCAGCCCAGAGGGCAATGGCGGATTGGGACCTGTCCGCCTCCGTCAGCATCCGTTGCAGGGTAGATTCTGGGGGTACCTGGCCGCCTCGGTTTCGCCATTCGAACCGCTGCTGCGTGTGCCAAGCCGGATCGTGTTGGGCCACAACCCCACCTACGAGGGCTGTGAGTCCGCAAAGCAATGCGATGTGCTGCATGGCATCAGGGAGTTACCGGTACCGTCAACGTGTCAAGAGCAGGGCCGGCGGCCGTCGTCAGGGTGCCGCAAAACCGGACCATGCCGTCCGGTTGCTGCGCGTGGATGGACCAAACCCGGGGCATGCCCTCCGACGCGGCGGTCACCACATCGGGCCAGATCAGCTCCGCCCGTTCAGGTTCTTCGGGGTCAAACCACGCTTCTGCATGCGCCGCTACCCCCGTGGTCCAGGCCTCCGCAGGGTCCGGTGTGGACGTCCATTCTGGAAAGACAAAGAACCGAGCGGGTGGATTCCACAGCCCGGGTATCCGGCTGAGGCGGAAGCGGTACCAGGTCGGCGTGGCTGCGGAGACCTGCCATCCTGCAGCTTCGGGCGCGATGAGGGCCTGCCGCGTCGCGGGCAACCACCCGGCATCCGGGTGAAAGGCCGCTGCTTCGACGGCCACGGGGAGGCCCGTTCTCGGCCATGTCACCTCGCCGTCTGTCCCCACACGGAGGGTGTCCGACAAGGCTTCGTAGGGCGAGCCGCTGCCCCATGTGCCGTTCGAAGGCCGTTCCCCCAGGACGCGCACCCAGCCGGAGTCCACGGGGCTGCCGTCGGACCAGCACAAGGAAATGCGGTGGGTGTCGGGCAACGGAACTTCCGGTGCACACCCGCAGACAGCGCACGCTGCCCACCAGCGAAAGAGGTGTTTCATGCCGCGAAGCACGCACCGCTTTGCAGGGCTTGAACGCGGAGTTTGTGCCCGTACGGGGCCGCTTTGTCAGCGTCAGAAACAGGGCTTATCGAAACGCTGAAATCGCCCGGTCCAGCACGGCGGCGAGGGCTTGGGCTTCCCGCGCATCGAGTTGCAACGCCAGAGGAACGGTTCGGCCCCGGTACCGCAGGCGCAGGGATTCGCCCCCGATGATCCACGGTTCAATGTCCAGGACGTCGAGAAACTTCCGCGGATCGCGCTTGACCACTTCGAGGCGGCTGACATCCTGCAGGTCGAATGCATGCGCACGGCCCCATGTGCCCCAAGCCCGCTTGTAGGTGAGCTCCCCGGAGCGGATCCGAAGCGTTTCCCGTCCGATGCGCCGCCACACAAGCACCTTCCCGACGCGGACCGCAAAAAAGGCCCAAAACGCGAGGCAGATGACCAAGAACATGCGTTCATCTGAAGTCGCGGCGGTGGCCGCCCCGTAGGCCATTCCAGCCCCAGCGAGCCACCACCCCGCGTACCACACCGCAAGCATGAGGAAGGTCCTCGCCGGCACCTCTTGGGTGATGACGACCGTCAGCGCATCGGGGTGCTGCATCCAGGTCGTGCGGGTGCCGATGCTGCTGGGCTCAGCGGTTTCCGAGCGCTTCATCGTAGGCAGCGAGGTAGGAGGGAAGGACGCGGTCGATGCGGAATTCGTCGGCCCGTTCTCGGGCTTGCAGGCGGAATTTGGCCAACTGCTTGGGTTCAAGCAGGCGCAATGCGTGCGCAGCCATGCCCTTGTAATCTCCTACTTCGCTGAGGAGTCCGGACACGCCGTGGCGAATGACTTCAGGCAAGCCGCCTGCATAGGTAGCGAGCACCGGGACGCCGGCTGCCATCGCTTCGAGTGCCGCGAGACCGAAGCTCTCGGACTCCGACGGCAAGACGAATACATCGCTGACTTTCAATGCTTCTACGGGGTTTTTCACCTTGCCGAGGCAGATGACGTCTGCGTCTACGCCGAGGGAACGGGCGAGGTGCTCTGCGGCGGGTCGCTCCGGCCCGTCTCCGACGAGGAGAAGTTTGGCCGGGCGCACCTGGCGCACCTCGGCGAACATGCGCACGGCATCGCACACGCGTTTCACCGGCCGGAAGTTCGAAATGTGCGTAAGGATGGGCTCTCCGTGGGGTGCGATGGTCGCCCGGAATTCTTCGTTCGCCGGACCTTCCATGTGGTCCGGATGGAAAAAGTTGGGCACCACCCGGATCTCACGGTTGACTCCGAACAACTTGAAGGTGTCGGACCGCAGGCTTTGGGACACGGCGGTCACAGAATCGGACGCATTGATGGCGTAGGAAATGACCGGCTCGAAGGCGGGGTCACGGCCGAGCAGCGTGATGTCTGTTCCGTGCAGGGTGGTCACCACGGGCAAACGAATGCCCTCGATGGCGAGGATGGTCCGCGCCATGATGGCCGCGCTTGCGTGCGGGATGGCATAATGTACGTGCACGAGATCGAGGTGGCGATTCCGCGCTACTTCCACGATTTTGCTGGTCAACACCAGCTCATAGGGGGGGTAGTCGAACAGCGGATAATCGGACACATTCACCTCGTGGTAGAACACGTTCGCACGGAAACTTCCGAGCCGCGCCGGCATGTCGTAGGTGATGAAGTGGATTTCGTGGCCATCAGCCGCCAAGGCCTTCCCCAGTTCTGTCGCCACAACCCCGGAGCCTCCGAAGGTGGGGTAGCACACCATGCCGATGCGCATCATGCGGCGCGCCCGAGGAGGGTTTCGTACACGATCCGCTGCACTTCCGTGCGCACGTTCAATTCGGCGAGCTTGCGGTTCGAGGCATCGGGATAGACCCGGTTGCTGAGGAACACGAACACCAGGTCGTGTTCGGGGTCGGCCCATGCGCAAGTACCTGTAAACCCTTGGTGACCGAAGGTGCGTGGCGATGCTTGGGGGCAGGTGGGACCTTCGACCCCGGGAGCGGTGGGCCGGTCAAATCCGGAAGCCTTCCGGTTTGCGGGGAATTCTTTGACGGGTGCGGTCCAAGCCGCCACCGTTTCCGGAGCAAACACCTGCACGCCGGCGTATTGGCCGCCGTTGCAGAGCATGGTCATCAACCGAGCCAGGTCGACGGCGTCGCTGAATAGGCCGGCGTGCCCCGCTACTCCTCCGATGAGTGCGGCACCGGGGTCGTGCACATGTCCGCGAAGCAATTGCTTGCGGAACGTTTGCTCGTCTTCCGTAGGCGCGATCCGAGCCGATGCAAACCGTTCGAGCGGCCGGTAGCCCATCGTGGGCAATCCGAGCGGGTCGTACACCGACGCTTGCAGGGTGGCGTCAAGGGACGTTTGGGTGCGTTCTTCGACGATGCGCTGCATCAGGTAATACCCTAAATCGCTGTATTTCAGAGTTCCTACGGGGGATATGGGCGTGGCTGCGATGCGCCGAATGACCGAATCCTGCCACGTTGCCGCCACATAGATCCCCTCTGCCACTTGGCGCGGATGTGCAGCGTCGCGGACCGCGGAAAAGGCCCCGGGAACACGCTCCGCATCTGCGGCAAACGGCAGGAAGGGAGGGAGTCCCGATTGATGCGCCAGCAGGTCTTGCAAGGTGCGTGTACCCAGCTCACTTTGAGCGATTTCCGGAAGCAACGTAGCCAGCCGGTTGCTCCGATGCAGGGCGCCGCTCTCCTCTAACTTCATAAGCGCCAGGGTGGTCGAGGCGATTTTCGTGATGCTGGCCAAATCGTACACGGTCTCCTCGGTCACCGGTGCCTTCCCATCCAGCGTGCCGTACGCCCCATCGAGCACGATGCGGCCTTTGTGCGCCACCACCACCCGGCAACCCGGCATGGCCCCTGCCGCAATGGCGCCGTGTACCAAATCGGCTACGCGGCCAGCACCGGACCACGGTTCTGGCAGCCAGCCCAGCCGTTCCCCGCCCTCCAGCGTGGTGCCCTCTCCTGCCCGGTAGGGTCCAGAACTGACGGGCAAGCGTCCGGCGGCCCGTCCTGCGCCGGCCACAGCCTCTGCCACGACCGCCTGCGTGCGCTCGTCGTCTTGGTAGGCGACCAGAAGCACGTCCCAGTCGTCGGGTCGGCCGCACCGCGCAAGCAAGTACGGGCTGCCGTAGACCACGAGTCCGACCCGTGCGCCGCGGCTCCGCTGCGCCCGCGCTGCTTTCAACACGCCTCCGAGGGTTTCATCGCTTACTCCGAATCCTTGCCCGGGCTTGCTGTTCGTGCCGCGCAAGTGAAACAGCACGAGGTCCCCTTTTCCGCAGTCGGCAGGCAGTGCTGTCGGCGAAGCGACGGACCGCACGGCCGGTTTCGCACCCACGATTTTCTTCAGCGGTGCGTCGAAGGCCTCGGGAGCGGCACCTGTGCCCGTTTGGACCGAAAAGACGCGCGACGTGGACGGACCCAGGGGCAGGAGGTTGTCGGTGTTTCGCACGACCGTCAGGGCTGCGGCAAGCAGGTCCCGGTGCAAGGTTTCCTCGCCCGGGAAGGCAAACGGAGTGCCCCGGGCGGGCACGGGGTCGGACGCCCGCAGCCAAAACTTCGCTTCGAGCACGCGCCGGCACTTCTCCGCCACTGCGGCCGAATCGAGCCGGCCCGCGGCGATTGCGGCCTTCACTTCGGCGATGGCCTCCGCGGGCTTGCCGGGGAAGACGAGGACGTCGTTGCCTGCGATGAGCGCATCGGCATGCGGAGTCTCGGTTGCGGCGAAATCCGCGAAGCCTTTCATGGTCAAGGCGTCGGTGAAGGCGAGGCCACGGAAGCCGATGATGCCGCGCAAGAGCGAGTCCACGATGGCGCTCGACAGCGTGGACGGGATACCCGCCCGCGACTCGAAGGCAGGGATGTTCAGGTGGGCGACCATCATCGCACCGACCCCTGCTGCCGCGAGGTCCCGGAAGGGGGCGAGTTCAATGGAATCGAGCCGAAGTGGATCGTGTGCCACCGTGGGCAGGGTGTAGTGGGAGTCGCTGTCGGTGTCGCCATGGCCGGGAAAGTGCTTCGCCGTGGCCAGGACGCCACCGTCCTGGAGGCCCAGGGCATAGGCCGTGCCCAGCATGCCGGCCCATTCCACCGACTCGCCGAAGGACCGGTTGCCGATGACGGGGTTCGCGGGGTTCGAGTTGACGTCGACCACCGGTGCGAAATTGATGTGGACCCCCGTGGCCCGGAGAGATGCCGCCACGGCGCTGCCCCACCGGCGGATCAGGGCCGTATCGCGGGTGGCACCGAGGGTCAGCGCACGCGGCCACGACCGCGTCGAGTCGAGCCGCATGCCGAGTCCCCACTCGGCGTCTGAAGAGAACCACAGCGGCAGGTCCGTTTCTGCACGAAGCCGGAAGATGCGTTCACGTTGCAGCTCCGGTCCGCCTTGCATGCAGATGAAGCCGCCTACGCCGTAGTCGCGGACCCATGCTTCGGCCTCGGACCAGTTTTCCCGGCCGGGCTTTGCGTACACCGGGGGCATGAGGAGTTGGGCAATTTGGCGGTCCAGCGGCAGGGTGCGCAAGACGGAATCGGCCCAACCCACGGCCTCGGGGGTGCGGTAGACGGGCTCGACGCCCACCGGCGGACGTTCCGGGACCTGCACACGGGGCGCAGCGGGTTCAAACCAATCCGTCAGGGTGGCCGCAGAAATCACGGCCACGGCTCCGGCAACCAGGGAGACGGGGACAAGCCAACGGGCGATGCGCATGGGTCAGGTGGGGTGGGTGAGGCGACGGGCGTGGGCGAGCAGGAATTCGAACTGCTCGTCCAGGGTCAAGTGGCTGTTGTCGAGTACGATGGCGTCTGGAGCTTGGACGAGCGGTGCAACGTCGCGGGTGGAGTCGATGCGGTCACGTTCCACCACGTTCGCTAAGATGCTCTCGAAGGTGTCGTCGCGGCCTGCCGCCCGCAGTTCGTCGAGGCGGCGCTGGGCACGCACTTCGGGCGATGCGGTGACGAAGAACTTCAGGTCCGCCTTCGGCAGGACGACTGTCCCGATGTCGCGGCCGTCCATGACGACCCCACCCATGGACGCCATCCGGCGCTGGAGGTGCACGAGTTTGGCCCGGAGCGCCGGAACGGTCGCGACCGGGCTGACCCAACGGGTGACTTCCGCAGAACGGATCTCCTTCTCCACATTCATGCCGGAGAGGTAGGTCTCCTGCCGGCCGGTCCGGGAGTTGTACTTGAATTGGATGAACAGCTGGTCGAGAGCGGCCACGAGTTTCTCGGCATCCAGCCCTTCCGGACCGATGGCCCGCTCGCGCATGGCGAACAGCGCCGCCGCCCGGTACATCGCGCCCGTGTCCACATACACACACCCCAGCTCCGTGGCCAAAGCCCGGGCCATGGTGCTCTTTCCGGCCGACGCGTGTCCGTCGATCGCGATCGTAATCCGATGGCGGTCCATGCCGCGAAATTAGGACGGATTCCAGGTCACGCCGAGGTGGGTCGACGAACCGGCAAAGTGGTAGGTCGCCCGCGTCACCTGGAGCCCGAACGCCTTCACCCGAAAGGCCACACCGAGTGCAAGTCCCGCGGTGCCCGCCCGCCCTCCGGAGGCGAGTTCTTTGCGCCGTCGGTAGTCGTAGCCTATTTGGAAGCGCAGCGCGTCGGAAAGACGCAGTTCTGTTCCCAGTCCCACGTGCCGCATCAGCCGGTCCCCGAAGGCCCAGGTCCGGTTCGTCAGGGTGTCGCCCGTAAGCGGATCGATGGCATCGTCGTAGATGCCCGGCGGCGCCAGGTCCCACGTCAGCAAATGCCCCGCGCGTGCGTACAGCGCAAAGGGCGCATGCGCGAAGCCTTTTGTCACGCCGATCTGCAGGTTTGCAGGATGCCGGCCGGTGGGCCAGGTCCCTGACCGGCCAAACTGACCGCCCCAGCCCGTCATCGCCGCACCCACCGCCCATCCGCGGTCGGGCCACCGTCCGTGGACGCCGAGGTCCACCCCGGCCCAGCCGGCGGCATCGCGCTCGAG
The DNA here is from genome assembly GCA_945883885.1 of Chryseobacterium gleum. Taxonomy (GTDB): domain Bacteria; phylum Bacteroidota; class Bacteroidia; order Flavobacteriales_D; family Sanyastnellaceae; genus CAMCYM01. The sequence continues at coordinate 1,585 of CAMCYM010000010.1, read as the reverse complement.
GTGCCGCATCCCTGCCCACGCTGCAACGCCGAAGCTCCAGACGCTGTCTGGCCGCCAGCTCCAGCTGCTCGACACGGCGTAGTCACCACCCCGGAAGGTCCCCGTCTCAGCGCCGGTGGCGTCGGTGCCGGGGAACGAGCCGTAATCGTGCATCCGCGCGCCAAGGGCCCAGGTCCGCACGGCGCCCCCTGCGCCGGTGCGCGAACGGACCGGTGCGAGGACCGAAGCGAGGCGCATCCCTGCGAAGTAGTCCGTGAAGTTTGCTGCTACGAGGCCGGTGGCATCTGGAGCGAGCAAGGCAGGATTCCAGGTGGCGCCGTGGAGGTCAGGCCTCAGGTCCGCCACGAGTACGCCGCCCAGCGCTGCCGATCGGCCGTCTGCGGGCGTGGAGAAGACGAGGGATTCCACCACTTGGCCCGCCCCGGTCAGGGGCAGGCAGAGCGCCGCTCCGATCCACCACGAACGCATCATGCGATGGAACGCGCACCCGCGACTTTTTCGTGCAACAGGGCCCGGTCAAGGACTTCGGTCATGTGGTTGACGTAGGTGAACCGGATGCCTTTGACGTAGCGGGCTTCGATTTCGCCGATGTCTTGGCGGTTGCGTTCTGAGAGGATGATTTCCTTGATGCCGGCGCGGCGGGCCGCGAGGATTTTCTCTTTGATGCCTCCGACCGGCAGGACTTGGCCGCGCAAGGTGATCTCACCGGTCATGGCGAGCGCTTTGCGGACCTTGCGCTGGGTGAAGGCCGAGGCGAGGGCGGTGAGCATCGTGATGCCTGCGCTCGGGCCGTCTTTCGGCGTGGCACCTTGGGGGACGTGGATGTGCACGTTCCACCGCTCGAAGACCTCCGGGTCGAATCCGAAGTCTTCGGCGTGTGCTTTGAGGTACTCAACGGCGATGACCGCACTTTCTTTCATCACATCGCCCAGGTTGCCGGTGAGGGTGAGCTTGCCTTTGCCACGTGTGAGGGACGTTTCGATGAACAAGATGTCCCCGCCGTGCGGGGTCCAAGCGAGGCCCGTCACCACACCGGCGGTATCGTTGCCGGCATATTTATCGCGCTCGCGCGCGGGGCCGAGGATGTCGGGAAGGTGTTCGGGGAGGATGGCCGGTTTGAACTTCTCTTTGAGCGCTATCTGCTTCGCCCGGAAGCGGATGAGCTTCGCGACGCGCTGGTCGAGGCTGCGCACGCCGGATTCATTCGTGAAGGATTCGACCAGGGCTTCGAGCGTGGCTTCCGGGATTTCGACCGACTCCGGGGCCAGCCCCGAGTCGGCCAAATGCTTCGGCACCAGGTGCTGGCGCGCGATTTGGACCTTCTCCTCGACGGTGTAGCCGGTGACTTCGATGATTTCCATCCGGTCGCGCAGGGCCGGCTGGATGGACGAGAGCGAATTGCACGTCGACAGGAACATCACCCGGCTCAGATCGTAGTCGAGGTCGAGGTAGTTGTCGTGGAATGTGTGGTTTTGCTCCGGGTCCAGGACTTCGAGCAGCGCAGAGGAGGGGTCGCCGTGGAAATCGCGGCTCAGCTTGTCGATTTCGTCCAAGACGAACAGGGGATTCGATGTTCCGGCCTTCT
>CAMCYM010000009.1 GCA_945883885.1 Chryseobacterium gleum | reverse complement strand
GTATTGGATCTCTGCGATGGGGCGCAATCCACGCATTGCCAGCCCGATGCCCTGCCCGAGGATGGTCAGTTCGCGGATGCCCGTGTCGCTCACACGCACCTCCCCGAACCGCTCTTGCATCCCCTCCATCACCTGGTTCACCCCCCCGATCTTCCCCGTGTCCTCCCCGAAGGTGAGCACTTCGGGCCGACGCTCGAAGACTTCTTGAAAATTCCGGTTGAGCACTTGCCGGCCGTCCACGAGCGGTGCATCCGCTTCGTACCGCACCGGCACCGGCGCCACCCGCAGCGCCGAGTCTGCGCCTTCGCTGTACAAGTGGGCGCTGTACCGCACCGCGTTCTCCGCATGGCGCCGCTCCACCCACGCAGCCACCGCCGCCCGCCCCAAACTCCCCTCGCCGGCCGTGGCGTGCAGCTCCGCACGGGCCGCCGCAAACACCTCGGCCCGTCCCGGCGTCTGCATCCGCGCGCACCCCTCCGCCTCATCGCCCCTCCCCCAACTGCGCAGCAACTCCACCAGCTCGGCCCGCTCCGCCTCGATGGGCGCGCGGTAGGCCTCCCAGGCCCCGCGGGCCGCGGTCCGGACGGCGGACTTTGCGTCCTCCTTGATCGCGGCCAGCTCGTCTTCCGAGGCGGCCCCTTCGAGGAGGATGAACCGCTCAAACTGCACGATGCAGTCGAATTCCTTGGCCCACTCGAGTTGCTCCGGGGTCTTGTACCGCTCGTGCGAGCCGGAGGTGCTGTGGCCTTGGGGCTGGGTCACCTCTTCGACGTGGACCAGGACGGGCACGTGCTCCGCGCGGCACCGGGCCGCCGCTTCTTCGTACGTCGCCACGAGGGCCGGGTAGTCCCAGCCGCGCACCGTGTAGATGTACATCCCGTTCGTGCCTTCTTCGATGCGGAGGCCGGACAGGGCTTCGGAGATCGATTCTTTCGTGGTTTGGTAGCGCTTCGGGACGCTGATGCCGTAGCCGTCGTCCCAAACGCTCATCAAGAGCGGCACCTGCAGCACGCACGCCGCATTCATCGTCTCCCAGAAGGCGCCTTCGCTCGTGCTGGCATCGCCGATCGTGCCGAAGGCGATTTCATCGCCGCCACGCGTGAAGGTGGGCATGGCCGCAGCCAGCTCCGGCAGGGAGCGGTACACCTTCGAGGCCTGCGCGAGTCCGAGGAGGCGCGGCATTTGGCCCGCCGTAGGCGAGATATCCGCCGAACTGTTGAAGCCGGCCTGCTGGTCCAGCCAGCCGCCTTCGGCGTCGATGAACCGCGTCGCGAAGTGCCCGCTCATTTGGCGGCCGCCGGACGTCGGCTCCCGCTCCACGTCCGCATCGGCGTACAACGAAGCGAAGTAGCCGGGGAGGTCGATCAGGCCGAGGGCGAGCATGAGCGTTTGGTCGCGGTAGTACCCCGACCGCCAGTCGCCCGGACGCGCCACGCGGGCCAGCGCGAGCTGCGCCAGCTCCTTCCCGTCTCCGAAGATTCCGAATTTGGCCTTGCCGCCTAACACCTCCTTGCGCCCGAGGAGCGAGGCCTCACGGCTCAGACACGCCAGCCGAAAGTCCTGCAGGAGCTGCCCGCGAAACGTCGCGATGTCCTCGGTGACCAGCGGAGAAGTTGCTTCGCTTTTCATCGCAGCGAAGGTACGACGGGTGTGCCTGCAAAGGCCACCGCAATCGCCGCCGCGACGGAAGCGTTGTGCACGACGAGGGCCCGGTTCGCTGCCAAACTCTCGCCGCCCGTCCGCGCCGCAATCTCCCGCAACAAATACGGCGTCACGTCCTTGCCTCCGACCCCTTCCCGCTTCGCCGCCTCGAGCGCCGCCTCGGTCGCCGCCTGCACCGCCTCGGCATCGGCCTCCGCCTCCGCCGGCACCGGCACCGCCACGAGCATGCCGCCCCGCAGCCCCACCTCGGTCGCCGCCCGCATCATCGCCGCCACTTCCTCGGCCCCGTCCGCCCGGTGCACCAGCTTCAGCCCGCTGCTCCGCACAAAAAACGCCGGAAACTCGTCGGTCTTCCACCCCACCACCGGAACCCCGGCCGTCTCGAGTGCCTCGAGCGTCTTCGGCAAGTCGAGAATCGACTTCGCCCCGGCACTCACCACGGCCACATCGGACGCCGCGATCTCCGGCAGGTCGGCCGACACGTCCCACGTCTCGGCCACGCCCCGGTGCACCCCGCCGATGCCGCCCGTCGCGAACACCCGGATGCCCGCCCGCTGCGCGCCGAACACCGTGCCGCTCACGGTTGTGGCCCCGTCTCCGCCCCGCGCGAGGACGGCGGGCAAATCCCTCCTGCTGACCTTCGCCACCCCTGTGCCACGGGCAAGCCGCTCGAGCTCCGCTTCTGTGCACCCCACCGTGAGCACCCCATCCAGCACAGCCACCACCGCCGGTACCGCACCGCCTGCTCGCACGGCCGAAGCGACGTCGTGGGCGCAGGCGAGGTTGTCCGGCCACGGCATGCCGTGAGCGACGATGGTGGACTCGAGGGCTACCACCGGGCCTCCGGCTGCGAGGGCCTGCGCCACTACCGGCAGAACGCGGAACCGCGGCGAGGTCATGCCAGGTGTTCCGGCTCGTTCCGGACCGGATTTGCCCGCACGATGGCGGCCCAAACGCGGTCCTTCAGCGCATCCACGCCTTCCCCGGTGGCGCTCGAAAAGAAATGGTGCTCGAGCGGGGCGAGCTCGGCGGACATCGCAGACCGCAGCTCGTCGTCGGCCAAATCTGCCTTTGAAACGGCCAGGATCCGCTCCTTGCTCAGCAATTCCGGGTTGAAGCGCTCGAGCTCCGTGAGCAGCGTGCGGTAGTCCGCGGCGATGTCGTTGCTGTCGGCCGGCACGAGGAAGAGCAGGACCGGGTTGCGCTCGATGTGGCGCAAAAACCGCAGTCCCAGGCCTTTGCCTTCGGATGCGCCCTCGATGATGCCGGGGATGTCCGCCATGACGAACGAGCGGCCGCCGCGGTAGGCGACCATGCCGAGGTTCGGGCGCAACGTCGTGAAGGGGTAGTCGGCAATTTCTGGGCGGGCCGCGCTGACCACCGAGAGCAGCGTGGACTTGCCGGCGTTCGGGAAGCCGACGAGCCCGACGTCTGCCAGCAGCTTGAGCTCGAAGATTTTCCACTCTTCGAGGCCCGGTTCACCGGGCTGAGCGAAGCGCGGGGTTTGGTGCGTGGCGGACTTGAAGTGGTCGTTGCCGAGGCCGCCGCGCCCACCGGGCGTGACGATGAACTCCTGGCCATTTTCCGTGACTTCACACTGGACTTCGCCGGTTTCTGCGTCGCGGATGACGGTGCCGAGGGGGACGTCGAGGTACTCGTCGTGGCCGTTCGCGCCGTGCATCAGCTGGCCGCGGCCGCATTCGCCGGGCTCGGCGATGACGTGCTTCCGGTACTTCAGGTGGAGCAGGGTCCACACATCGTTTGAGCCGCGCACGATGACGTGCCCGCCACGCCCGCCGTCCCCGCCGTCGGGGCCGCCCTTTGCGGTCACCTTCGACCGGTGAAAGTGCGCAGAACCGGGGCCGCCCTTGCCAGATCGGCAGCAGATTTTGACGTAGTCGACGAAGTTTTCAGAGGCCATCGCTTCAGACCCCGCGGGCGATGTCGATGGCCGTGCGCAGGCGCTCCGTGACGTCTTCTAACGAACCTACGCCGTCGACGGCCTTGTACTTGGTTTGGGCCGCGTAATGGTCCGCAACGGGGGCGGTTTCTGCCTTGTAGACCGCAATGCGGCGCTCCACCACCTCGGCAGTTGCGTCGTCCGCGCGGCCGCTCGTCTCCCCCCGCTTCAGCAAACGCGCCCGCAGCTCCTCGTCCGGCACCGCGAGTGCCACCATGGCTGTCACGGGCATGTCCTTTCCGACGAGGAACCGGTCGAGCGCCTCCGCCTGCGCAGCCGTGCGCGGAAACCCGTCGAAGATGAAGCCCCCCGCGTCGGGATGTGCGTCCACTTCCGCCTCGAGCATGCGGATCGTCACGTCATCGGGCACCAGCGCGCCCGCATCCATGTAGCTCTGCGCCAGCTTCCCCAGCTCCGTACCGCCGCGGATGTTCGCCCGGAAAATGTCACCGGTGCTCAGGTGCACAAGACCATAATGGTCCACGAGGAAGGCACTCTGGGTGCCTTTTCCCGCCCCTGGCGGGCCAAACAAGACAAGATTCAGCATGGCGTCAGCGTCAAGGGGCAAAGGTACGCGTTGCCTACCTTCGCGGCATGACCTACGACGTACTCGTACTCGGCAGCGGCCCCGGCGGCTATGTGACTGCAATCCGCGCTAGCCAACTCGGCCTGAAGACGGCCGTCATCGAACGCGAATCCCTCGGGGGCATCTGCCTCAACTGGGGCTGCATCCCCACGAAGGCGTTGCTGAAGAGCGCAAACGTGTTCGAGTACATCTCGCACGCTGCCGATTACGGCATCTCCGTCGGCAGCCCAGAAGCCGACTTCTCCGGCATGGTGAAGCGCAGCCGGGGGGTCGCAGAAGGCATGTCGAAGGGCGTGCAGTTCCTCATGAAGAAGAACAAAATCGACGTCATCCTGGGCGAAGGCACGCTGCTTCCCGGCCGCAAAGTGTCTGTGCGTGCCGCCGACGGCACGGTGACGGAGGTGTCCGCGAACCACGTGATCATCGCTACCGGCGCCCGCAGCCGCATCCTGCCTAACCTCCCGCAAGACGGCAAGCGCATCATCGGCTACCGCGAAGCCATGACCCTGGCAAAGCAGCCGAAGCGCCTGGTCGTGGTCGGCAGCGGTGCCATCGGGGTCGAGTTCGCCTACTTCTACAATGCCATCGGCACGAAGGTCACGGTCGTGGAGTACCTCGACCGAATCGTCCCCGTGGAAGACGCCGATGTGAGCGCCCAGCTCGAAAAGAGCTTCAAGAAATCCGGCATCGAGGTGCTGACCTCGGCCGAAGTCACCTCCGTGGACACCTCGGGCAAGGACTGCACGGTGCACGTGCGCACCGCGAAAGGCGATGTGAAAATCGACTGCGACGTGGTCCTGAGTGCCGCCGGTGTGGTTGCAAACATCGAAGGCATCGGGCTCGAATCGGTCGGCATCGCCACCGATAAAGGCAAGATCATCGTCGACCCCTTCTACAGCACGAACATCCCGGGCTATTATGCCATCGGCGACTGTGTTCCGGGGCCCGCCCTCGCCCACGTTGCGTCGGCCGAAGGCATCATCTGCGTGGAGAAGATCGCGGGGCACCACCCCGAAGCGCTCGATTACGGCAACATCCCCGGTTGCACCTACTGCTTCCCAGAAGTGGCGAGCGTGGGCATGACGGAGGCTGCTGCAAAAGCCGCTGGCCACGAAATCAAGGTGGGCAAGTTCCCCTTCTCGGCGTCGGGCAAGGCAAGCGCCGCCGGCCACAAAGACGGCTTTGTGAAACTGATCTTCGACGCGAAATACGGTGAACTGCTGGGCGGGCACATGATCGGGGCGAATGTGACCGAGATGGTGGCCGAGCTGGTAGCCGTCCGCAAATTAGAGACCACCGGCCACGAACTCATCAAGACGGTCCACCCGCACCCGACCTTGAGCGAAGCCGTGATGGAAGCCGCGGCGGCGGCGTACGGCGAAGTCATTCACCTGTAATGCGGCGGTGGCTGTGGGCGGTTTGGGCCGTTGCAGCCGCCCTGCCGGCTGCAGGCCAAACCTATGACCTCATCGGGCAACGCTCCCTGAACCAAGTCATTAACCTGGCCAACTCGTTCGGGGTTCCCGCGGCCCTCTACACGCCGGTAACCGGTGTGCGCGCCTACCGCATGACCTATCAGGTGCCCTTCCTCGGCAACCTCATCACGGTCAGCGGCGCGGTGTTCGAGCCGAAGGACCTCGACCCGTCCTGCGTCCTTCCGGTCCACATCTACATGCACGGGACGGTGTTTGAGCGCGACGATGTGCCCAGCTTCCTGAACTACGAAGGCACACTCGGCTACCTCCTTGCAGGCATCGGCCACACGGTCATCATGCCCGACTATGTAGGCCTCGGCGTGGACAACCTCCACCTACACCCCTACGTCCACGCGGAAAGCGAGGCCGCAGCAGGCGCCCACATGCTCGCCGCCCTGCACGCGTCGGCGAACCCCAGCGGCAACCTGCACGACTCCGGCACGCTCTTCCTCTCCGGCTACTCGCAAGGCGGCCACGCAGCCATGGCACTCCACCGCGAACTCCAAACCCACTGGCCCCAGTTCCCCGTCACGGCTTCCGCCCCCCTCTCCGGCCCCTACGACATCTCCGGCACACAGTTCCCGTTGACGTTCACAAACCCCTCCTACTCGAACCCGTCCTACCTCGCCTACGTGGCCCTCGCGTGGCAACAGGTCTATGGCAACCTCTACACGGACCTCGCGGAGGTCTTTGCAGAACCTTACGCTTCCGCACTTCCCGGCCTCTTCGACGGGGCGACCTCGGGCAACGCCATCAACAACGCGCTGCCACCCACCCTCGGCGAGCTGATGGCCCCCGGCGCCCTGGAAGCGCTCTTTGCGGACGGCAGCCCGTTTCTCACGGCCGCGCAAGACAACGACGTCTACGCGTGGGTGCCCGAAGCGCCGATGCAGCTGTATTACTGCACGCTCGACGAGCAGGTGTTTTACCAAAACGCGGAAGTCGCCCTCGCCCACATGGAAGCCGCCGGCGCCCCCGCGGTCACCGCCACGAACGGCGGCCCCCTCGATCACAGCGACTGCGCCGGCCTGGCCATCTTCGGCGCTGCGCTTTGGTTCAGCGGTCTTGCCCCTGCCTGCACCTTCGGCACCGACGTCGCCACCGCCTCCCCCGCCCCTGCCTCTCCCATCGCATCGCCCGTCCGCGGTCCCTTCCCCTTGCCCGGCGCCCCCGATGCGGCGGACTGGGCCATCGCCGACCTGCAAGGACGCACGGTGCGCACCGGTCGCAGTTCCACCGTCGACCCGACCGGCCTTCCCACCGGCCTCTACCTTCTCCGCAGCGAACTCGCTCCGGGGGCAGGCCTCCGCTTCTTCGTACAAGAGTAGAAAATAAGGCGCTTGCTTCGCCTCGAAACAGTGTGAGGGCGCCGCTGCGCGGCGAAACAGTGTGAGAGATGAGGGATGAGGGCGCCGGCGTTGCCGGCTTGAGGGCGCGGCTGCGCCGCGAAACAGTGTGAGGGATGAGGGCGCCGGCGTTGCCGGCTTGAGGGCGCGGCTGCGCCGCTTACAGAATTCCGCAATGGTGACTCCCTCGAAGGACGTTGTTCCCTCCACACTTCACACTCATCCCTGATTGCTGTAACTCGACGCGAAGCGTCGCCTGTTCCCTTATTTCCTGACCGTGACGTGGAGGCAGACGCCTTCGGGGATGACGAGGATGCGGCGGTCTTTTTGGAGCCGGTCGAGGACGTCGATGAGAGCTTGGGTGGGTGCCGAGCAGTCGGCCGCGTTGCTGGGACGGTCCATGAAGGCCAAATCGAAGGACGCCCCGTAGCTGTGCGTCGAAACCCCGTCGATGGCGTTGTAGTTCTTGCGTTCGAGTCCGGTTTGCTGGGCGTCCGTGCGGGTCAAGGAGGTGACGCGGATGCGGGTGCCTGCGTTGGGGGTGCCCTTCAGGCTTGCGGCGAACGCTGCGCCGATTTCTTGGAGGACGTCGCGGGCGGCGGGAACGAGCAGCGGGTGGCTGTCCGAGAGGTCGGCAATGTCGTAGCCCGGACCGTCCGCCACGAGGACGAGTTTGCCCCGTTGCTGGCCGCGCTCGGCATCGCGGTCGTGGCGGATGAAGAAGCTGTTCGGGAGGGCACGCGCCGCCTCGCGGTGCGCGGTGTACGGGTTCTTGTCGACCGGAATGGTGGACCGGTTGCAGGCACAGGGCTTGATTTCGTCCGACGGTCCGGTGGGTTCCGGGGCTTCCGGGGCCGCGGGGGCGGTGACCGTGGGTGCGGGGAGCGCGCGGACCACGATGCGCGGCTCTTCCACAGGGATGATCCACGCGACGAGGGCAAACGCCACCGACAGCAAGGTGCCCGCCACCAACCCGATCCGGTCCCATCGGTACTTGCTTCGCCTCACACGTGCCATGAAGCGCAAGAACGGACACGATGCGGGGCCTTTTGACCCTATTTGGTCCGCATTTGTCCACGAAATGGATGTGAAAAACCATAACGGGCAAGGGTCTTACCTTCGGCGGCATGATCGGAATCGGAGCAAAAGTGGTGCACCCCGCCCATGGGGAGGGGGTCATCTTCGGGGTGGAAGGTGGATTTTGGCGGGTGTATTTCCGCGACAAGGGGGAGAAGGAAATCGACAAGGGGTTCACAGGATTCCAGGTGCTCGAGCCGTCGACCCTCGACACGCCCGCCCCAGAACTCGGCGACATCATCGAAGCCGTGGAACACGTATTTGAAGAGTACGTGCACAAACTGCGCAGCGAAAATGAGCCCGACCCGGTGGCCCTCGGCGACCGCTGGGAAGGTGGCATGCTCCTGATGCAGCCGGAAGACAGCGACCTGAAGCCTAAGGAGGTCCCCATCGAGGCGTTCTTCCACAAGATCGTCATGGTGCGCGACCGGCTCCGGGTGCTCGAACAGAAGATCAACGCGCACGAAAAGATGACGGACGCCGAGAAGGTGGAGCTGCAGCAGTACATCACGCGCATTTACGGCTCGCTCACGACGTTCAACGTGCTGTTCCGGTACAAGGACGACTACTTCGTCGGCGACAAGAAGGACGCGTGATGGTGTACCGCGTGCTCAGCGCCTTGAACCGGGTCTTGCTGCCGCGGTTGTCCCAACGGGCGGACCTCTCGAAGTTGTCGCCGGTGGACAAGGCCATCGTGGGGTGGCGGATGTGGGTGACGTACCGGCGGCTGGACGCAGACAACCGGGCGCGGCAATGAGCCGGTGGCGGGACATCCTGGGGCCGGGTGTTTTGTTTGCTTCGGCTGCCATCGGCGTCAGCCACCTCGTCCAATCCACCCGCGCTGGCGCCCTGTACGGCTTCGGGATGGTGTGGGCGGTGGTGGCGGCGAATGTGGCGAAGTACCCGTTTTTTGAGTTTGGGTCGCGGTATGCGGCAGCGACAGGGACCTCCTTGATCGACGGGTACCGCGCCATGGGCAGGTGGGCCGCGTGGTCGTACCTAGGCTTGACCGCCGCGACGTGTTTCATCGTACTCGCCGCCGTAGGGCTCGTGACAGCGGGGTTCCTGGACCACTTGCTGGGGATAGGATCGCCTACGGTGGTGGCTGCGGTGCTGCTGCTCGGTTCGACGGCGGTGCTTGGGGCCGGCGCGTTCAAGGCTCTGGATACGGCCACGAAGGTGATTTCTGTGGTGTTGTTGGTGAGCACGTTGGCTGCTTTCGGGGCGGCGTGGGCAGAGGTGCCATTTTCTGCCGTGCCGGCGGCGCCAGCTGTGGCGTTTGCACCGTGGTCCGGGGCGGACCTTGTGTTTGTGATTGCACTGATGGGGTGGATGCCGACTGCGGTGGATTTGGCCAGCTGGAACAGCTTGTGGACCCTCGAGCGCGCGCGCACGACCGGGTACACGCCCACGTTGCGTGAGACGCTGCTCGAATTCAACGCCGGCTACCTCATCTCCGCGGTGCTTGCTTTTGCGTTTCTCGCGATGGGCGCCTTGCTGCTCTATGCGCCTGGACGCGAGCTGCCGGCGGCCCCTGCGGCGTTTGCCGGCGGACTTGTCGACTTGTACACCTCGGTGCTCGGCGGCTGGAGCCGCTGGATCATCGGCGCTGCTGCCGCCTCGGCCATGCTGGGCACCACCATCGCCGTCCTCGACGGCTATTCGCGGTCCATGGCGCACTCCGTAGCGACCCTGCGCGGAGCGAACGCCTCCGAAGGGCATATCCGTATCGCACTGGTATTCAACGGGCTGCTCGCGCTGCTTCTCATCGTCGCATTCCCTTCAGATCTCCGCGTGCTGGTCGATTTCGCGACCACGGTGAGCTTCGTCATCGCACCCGTCATCGGCGCCGCAAACCTCTACCTCGTGCTGCGACCGAGCTTTCCACAGGCCGCCCGGCCCCCGCGGTGGCTGCTGCTACTCGCCTTCTCCGGACTCGTCTTCCTGAGTGTGTTCGCGGTGCTGCGCCTTACCGCGTAAGTGTGACCGTCCCGGTGACGAGTTTGCGCTCGCGCGTGGCCAAACTCACGGTCTCGATGCGGTAGAAGTAGGTGTCGTTCGGAGCGAAGTAGCTTCCGCCTTGCACGTTGCCCACCCACGGCTCGTCCATCGACCGTGAATTGTACACCACGTCGCCCCACCGGTTGAACACCCACACTTCGAAATCCGATGCGTCGACGTCGATGCCCTGGATGAACCACGCATCGTTCAGGCCGTCCATGTCGGGCGTAAATGACGTGGGGATAAAGAGCACAAACGACTCCTGCACCATGACCGCTTGGACCAGCGAATCCCGGCAACCGCCTTCGTCCACCACCACGAGTTCGATGAGGTACTCCCCTGCCGTCGCCGGCGGGAACGTGAACACAGGATCGGTCTCATTCGAGGTGCCTTGGCCGCCGAAGTCCCATGCGTAGGCCACTGCGCGCTGGCTGTAATTCGTGAATTCAAACCGCGTCTCCGGCAAGGCCGTTACCCACGGCGATGCAGCAAAGGCAGCGACCGGCGGAATCCGCGTGGTGACTGCCGCGGGCATATCGTAGGTGTAGGTGCACCCTTCGACCGAGACGAGGGTGAGCCCGAGGTCCCAAACTCCCGGCGACACGTAGGTGTGGCTCGCCGTGCCGACCGAAGAGGAAGCGCCGCCATCGCCGAACGTCCACTGGGCCGTCGCGATGCGCGCGAGGTCCTCCTCCGCCCCGGTCAACTCGATTCCGAACGGGGTGCAGCCCTGCACCGTGTCGAGGGCAAACTCCGCCGTCAAATCCTCCGGAACGAGGACCTCGATGCAGGCGCTCACGGCCGGCGTTTCGCAGGCATCGGTCAGGGTGATGCAGTAGGTGGCGGTGAGGTCGGGGGAGACGGTTTGGTCCGCTACCCCCTGCTGGAAGCCCCCAGACGGCGGACCGGTCCACGCGTAGCTGTACGGCGGCAACCCTCCGGTCGCGGTGCTCACGCCGATTTCGAGGCTTTCCTCCGGGCAGATCACGCCCCCGATCGTGGGCACGAGGTTCAAGGGCTCGAGCACGTCGACCGCAATGGCCTCGGTAGCGGTGGCGCACCCGTCGTCCCACGTCGCATACACCCCGTACGTTTCATCCGAGCCGGGGCCTACCGTGATGCTGGAACTGGTGGACCCGGTGCTCCAGTGCCACTGCAAGTTGGGATCCGCAAACGCGGCACTCGCGGTGAGGATGGCAGTGCCGTCAATGCAGATGGTGGTGTCTGCCGACGCCGTGATCGTGAGCATCGGAGGGACTGCCAGCGTGAAGGCCTCGTCGGCAAGGCAGATGTCGTCCTCTACCTCCAGCACATAGGTTCCCGGAGCAAGCCCGCCCAAGGTCGTGCTGCCCCCCGTATTCAATGCACTGGCTACCACGACGCCGTTCAGCACGGCCCGGACCATCCACGGACCCGAAGTTCCGTTCGGGACGACCTCCACGGTCACGGCGCCGTCGTTCATGAAACATCCCGGCTCCGTCAGGGCATGGGTGAAGTTGAACGAGGGGCTGACCGTGACTTGGTCTGTCGTGGAACAAAACGGGAAACTCGCAAGTCCCGCCGTGAGGGTGTATGTGGTGGATTCTGTCACATTCACGACCGGGTTCGGGACCGTCGTGGAACCGAGGCCCGTTGCCGGGGACCACGACCACGTAACGCCTCCTGCGTTCGTGCAGCCGACAGCATACTCCCACGGCTCGAGGGCCCCGCTGACGCAGGAAACGCTGCCGTCGGACGCGATCTGAAGCGTCAAGCAGCCGCCTGGGTTGTTCGCGATGTAGGTCTGTCCAGCAAGGGCTCCGTACACCGGACCTGCGAGCAGCGGCGCAGTGGCATCGGGGCCATCGTAGACGTACATCTCGTCGAAGAAATTCTCGTTGAACCCGCCGGAAAAGCTGACCGTCATGTAGGTCCCGTCGCCCGGCGTATCTGGGCAGTACGTGAACGAGGTCACTTCGTTCTCCCCGTAACAATAGGTGTAATTGCCCGCATCATCGGAGCAGGTCGCGGGCGGCAGACCGAGGATGGTCCCTCCGAGTGTGGCATCGCCGCAGGCAATCAGGTCCGGACCTGCAGTGGCCGCGGGGGGAAGCAGGATGGTGATGTCAAAATCTGCGGCGGCGGTCGGCAGCGCGCACGTGTCGCTTACCACCAGCTCACAGGTGTAAGAGGCCGAAGGCGTCACAGAAAGGGTTTCCCCCGTCGAGCCGTCGCACCAGCTGTAGGTGTAGAATCCGTAGCCCCCAGAGACGACCGGTTCCACCGTGACCGAACCGCCCGGACACAGCAGCAATTCCGCCGGCTCCACCACCAGCGGCGGCGGATTGTCCGCAAGGTTGAATTCGAAGAAGGTGGTGAGCCCCGCCCCGTTGCATGCTGCCACGTTGAGGATCTCCATCACCACGAGTTCTGCACCTTCATTCAGTCCATCTTGAAAAGCTTGCAGATTGAACTCCTGCGTGTAGACCCCCGGCGGGAAGAACACCGTATCGGGAAGCAGGGAAAAGTCGATGCCGTTGATGCCTACGCTGCCGTCGTAGCTGATGACCACGTACTCCTGCACCTCGATGATGGTCTCCTGCGGGCGGGTGAAGGTGAGGGTGGCCGAGCCGCACCCTTCATGCAACACGTTGCCCTCCACGCCCCCCACGTCGATGACGAGGTCCACGTCGACCACGGCGTTCGATTGGAAGCTGCCTTCTTCGAGCACCACGATGGACTCGAGGGCCGTGTCAGAACCGTCGGCAATCACGAGCCGGATGTGGTAGGTCTCGCCACATTCCACCGGCCATTCCGCGGTGAAAGGCACCGTGTAGCCGTTGAGACATGCGCCCGACGCCCCGCCGGGGTTGTTGATGTAGTACGCACTGTTCGTGACGTTGTTCACCGACGAGATGGTGATGGGCAATTCCGGATCGGAGCCGGGTACGAAGGCGATGTTGACCGAGCCGCCGGGGAAGCCGGGCGGGCTGCTGAACGGGCCGGTGATGCCCGGACCGCTCAGGAAAAAGCCGAAGGCGTCGTTGTACTGGGTGTTGACGAAGGTGAGGTATTCGTCGGAGCCAAACACATAATTGAACCGCACGGTATCGCCCATCGCGGTGAAGTCGAACTCGAGCGCCACCAGGTCGTGGAGGCTGTTCACAGTGAAGGTTTGGCCGATGAGCGGCGGGACAGAGTTCGCGATCGCGAGCAGCTCCGGGTCCGGCGATGGGGCGACGCAGTTGATGCAGAAGTCCTCCACCTGGCAATCCGAGTTCGTCGCCACTTCCGTGCTCATCACCAGCCCAGAAGTGACAGAAAATGTGCCGTCTCCGCCGGTAAGGTAGCCGAGCTGCTCGATGCTCCCGGACAAGACGATGTTCGAAGCCTGAACGCCGCTCCCGAGCAGGATGTCATTCACGTATTCCTCGACCGTGAGACCGTTTACGATGTCCAGCTGTGCATCGGACACCCCCGGCAGCAAGGCCGCCAAAACTCCCAGCCACCGCCACTTCATTCCTCTGCGAGCGTGCAGTTGTCGAGGCGGACCTCGTTGTTGATCATGTCGTCGAACGATACGACGCGACCTTTGATGGCCACTTGTGCGCCCACTTCGACCGACAAACCGGGAGCCCCCGTGACACCACCTTCCAAGGTTACCGAGCCGGAATCTGCTGCAGTCACCGTACCGGTCACGACGACCACCTGGTTCAACAGCGGATTTGCACCGGATCCTGTGGCCGCGAACGCGTCATAGAGGGCTGCCGCCGTGTAGGTCGCGGTCGCTTCCTCGGCAGCCACATCGCGGTGGGGCTTGTTCCATTGGTACATCCCCACTGCAAGGGCAACCGCAGCCGCTCCCGAGGCGATGAAAAGAAGGTTTTTCCGCGTCATGATCGGTCTGCGATTAGAAACAAATCCCCACTGAAACGGTGCCGCGGAACCAAGGACCCGTCCGCGACAGATAGAGATCCCACAAGCCGAAACTGTCGCCGTAGTTCGCGTCCATGCGCTCTTGCACTCCGTCGATGGCCGCCTCTTTGCCCTCCGGGAGGTCTTCAAAGCTGTAGTCCCGGCTAATCGACCGGAACATCGGGCCGAAGTTCGCATCGACCGTGAGTCCGTTGTCCGCGAGCCACTGGTAGCCCACCGCGAATCCGCCGCCGAACGACCCCATTTTCAAGGTGTGATCGATGGGATGGGCGTAGGCCGTTTCGTACCAATCGCTGGTAACCGTCAACGGATCGATGTCCTCGTCGATGACGCAGGTTTGGCGGCGGAGTTGAAGGAAGGCCGAGCCGTAGAATCCTTCGGGCATGCCGTCGTGGATGTAGCCGTATCGCCGAATCTCCGGCGTGAACTCGAAGCCGCTCACCTCAGCGAGGAAATCCGCCTGCACCCCGGTCCACATCCCGGTGTTCACGTTGTACCCGGACGCGATGTAGGCGCCGCGCTGCTCGCGGGTGTACCCGATGCCCCCGAGGCTGAGCGCGACGGTCGTCGAAGAACCCAGCACGCGTTCGTACGTCGCGGTGTACTGCCCAGCAGCGAAATCCGTTAGGCTGACCTTCAGGCCCTGCGGGTACTGGGCCGGGGCGTCCCCGGTCACTTGTTGCGCTGAGGCCGCAGTTGCCACGAGAAGGGCAACGCCTGCAAAGTAGATGTGCACGTGCTTCATGTTCCAAATGTATTCAAACCCCTCGGGCGTACCTTCGGGGCACGATGGCAGTTATCCACCACAAAACGCGCATCAGCGCCGCAGGTTGCACGGTCCTCCTCGCCGGATTTGCGCTGCTCCTGTCCTCCCACCACAACGGCGTCGCAGAGCAGCAGAACAAGGACCGCACCGGCGCGCCCGGCAGCGACCCGGTCTGCACCGCCTGCCACAACGGAAGCAACTTCGCACCCACGTCGTCCATCGCGTTGCTGGACCCAGCCACCGGCGAGGCGGTCAGCGCCTATGTTCCGGGGGCGGAGTACGTGCTGAAGTTCACGGTGGCCGCGGGCTCGGGCTCGCCCGGGGGGTACGCGTTTCAGGCGACGTCCTTGCTGGCCGACCTCTCGAACGGCGGCTCGTTTGCGGCCCCGTCTGCGAACGCCCAACTCGAGTCGGTCGGCACGCGGCACATCGTGGAGCACAGCGACTTGAGCGACGTACCGGAGTTTACGGTGGTGTGGACGGCGCCGGAGGCGGGGAGCGGCCCCGTCTCGGTGTACATGTCCGGGATGGCCGCGAACGGGAACGGCGCGAACTCGGGGGATGGATTCGACGGGGCGCAGGCGGTCTTTGCCGAGGCGGCCGTGACCGGCACCGGTGCCGTCGCGGGCCGGACCGGCGATCGTGTGGTGGCGACGGGGGACGTGTGGCGGGTGGTGCTGGATGCGGAGCAGGGACCGGCCCATGTGCAGGGGGTGGCGCTGGATGGCCGTGTGGTGTGGGAGCGCATGTACTGCACGGGGGAGTGCCCAGTTCCGGAGCGGACCGCCGGGGGCGTGGTGCGGATTGTTGATGCGCAGGATGGCCGCGTGCGCGCAGTCGTGCGGGTGCCGCGCTGAGGGCGATGAGCGAGCCCCGGGTGTACAGCCTGCGCCAGGTCGCGCAGTCGATTCGGAAGGCGCTTGAGGCCGCCACCGGCGGGCGGACGTGGCTGATCCGCGCCGAGGTGGTGAAGGTGAACGGGGCGCTGGGGCGGGGCCACGTGTACTTGGATTTGGTGGACGAATCCGAAGGGGTGCGGCAGGCTGCGCTGCGCGGGGTGATTTGGTCGGCCGCCGGCGGGCGGATCGCAGAGGAGCTCGGCGAGGCCGCCGCAACCTTGCTCGCCCCCGGGGCCAAACTGGTGTTCACCGCCCGAGTTCAATTCAGTGAGATACACGGACTTTCGCTCTCGATCGAACGCATCGAAGTGCAGTACATGCTGGGCGAACTCGAGCGGCGCAAACAGGCCACGATCGCAGCCCTCAAGCGCGCCGGCGCCCTCGAATGGAACCGCCGCATCGGCCTCCCGCTCGTCCCTGCTCGCATCGCCCTCATCGGCTCGCCCGGCACCAGTGGCTTCCGCGACTTCTGTACGAAACTGCTCCACCACCCCGCCCGGTACCGCGTCCACATCACCGCCTTCGCCGCCACCGTCCAAGGCACCGCCGCCCCCGCCGAACTCCGAGACGCCCTCGCTCGTGCCGAGGAATCCATCCCCGACCTCATCGTCTTCGTCCGCGGCGGCGGCTCGAAGCTCGACCTCGACGCCTTCAACGACGAGGCCCTTTGCCTCGCAATCGCGCGGTGCCCGCATCCGGTTTGGACCGGCATCGGCCACGAAAGCGATACCACCGTGGCCGACCTCGTCGCGCACACCGCCTTGCGGACCCCCACCGACGTGGCCGACGCGGTCCTCAACCGATTCGATGCCGCCGCGGGCAGCCTCAACACGTTGGCCCTGCAGCTCGGCAGCTTGTCCCGCTCCGCCCTCAGCACCCGCACGGCCGCACTCACCGCTGCCGCCGAGCGCCTCGCCGAACTCGCCCTGCGCACCCTCCGGACCCGCCGCGAGTCCATCGACCACATGGACCGCCTCGTCGATGCCCACCGCCCCGAGCGCATCCTTGCACGTGGCTTTGCCATCGTCCGCGTCAGCGACCGCGCCGTCACCGACCCAACAACCCTGACCCCCGGGACTCCCTTGCACCTCACCCTCCACCTCGGCACCGCGGAAGCCGAAGCGAGGTAGAAGGTCGAGTTTCAGTTTGAGTTTGAGTTCCAAGTTT
>CAMCYM010000008.1 GCA_945883885.1 Chryseobacterium gleum | reverse complement strand
CGACCGGTACTACGGGGCGTCCCCGTGGAAGGGCGACTTGGACCTCGACGGCGGGACGTTGTTCACGCAGTTCAGCCACTTCATCGACATCCTGTACTGGCTGTTCGGCGACATCACGGACATCACGTCGCGGTTTTATGACGTGGCACATGCGCACAGCACCGATTTCGAAGACAGTGGCATCGTGGCGTTTGAGTTCGTGAAGGGGGGAAGCGGGACGTTTACGTTCTCCACCGCGGTCGACCGGACGAATTTCGCGAGCACGTTGACCATTCTCGGTGAGAAGGGCACCGTCAAGGTAGGCGGGCAGTACATGAACGAGGTGGCGTACTGCGACATCGAAGGATACACGCTGCCTGAGTTGCCAGAAGCAAGCCCCGCGAACGACTACGGCCACTACAAAGGGTCTGCGGCGAACCACCACCTCGTCTACGACAACGTGGTTGCTGCCTTGCGAGGAAATGAACGGATTGCCACGAACGCCCTCGAAGGGTTGAAGGTCGTGGACATCATCGAACGGATGTACGCAGCAGGGGAGCGTCCGCTCAAGCCTGGTGTGCAGGCAGCGCGGCGGAAGGCGGCCGTGGCGACCGTCTGATCAGCGTTCGATGGATTTGCGGACCGCTTCCATTTCCCGGTCGTTCGGGAACAGGGTTTCGGTCAGGGTGAACCACTCGAGTGCTCCGACGCGGTTGCCTTCGGAGGCCATCATTTCGCCCGTGGTGATGACGGCGTAGCGCAGCAAGTCGATTTGGACTTCTTCGAGGCCTTTCCCACCATTTTCTGTCAGCAAGCGCTTCGCCTCTGCCCAAGCCTCCTCGGCATCGCGCTTCGCCTTAGATAGCCACATGACCGTTCCATACATCACGGTAGCCCCGATGTCACTGGGGTCTAAGGTCATGAGATTCTTGTAGTTCGTCTTTGCCTTCGGGTACTTCGCGTCGCTGAAATTCATCTCGGCATCGTTCATGAAAGCCCGCCGGAGTTCGTTGAAGAATTTCGTGTACTCCGGAACGAAGGTGCCGGCCTTGTCTTTCTTCACGAACTTCAGTGCATACTTCATAGACTCCTTCAACGCCGTGGGGTACAGTTCTTTGAGCTTTGCGTCGTCGCTCTGGTGGATCCGGAAATAGGCTTCTGCCATGTAGGCGTAGGGCAGGGGCTCGTTCGCGGTTTTCTCCGATTCGGTGTAGCGAATGGCCTTGTAGAGTACCTTTTCGTACTTCCCGTTGACCATCCACATGAGCATTTCGTCGTACTCTTTTTGGGAAATCAACGGCTTGCCTTCTTCCTCCACTTGTCCAAACGAAGGGTTCACGCATGCAAGTGTGGCGGCGAACGCGAGGAGCAGAGAACTGTATTTCATGCAGATTTGAGTCCAAATGACATGCCGAAGATACGCGTGAACGCGAAGGGGACAAATTTGCTCGCGGAGGGCGAGGCGTGGTTTGCCGCCCGCGGCCGGGTGCCGCAGGCGTTCCAAACCGAAGTCTGGAGCGCCCTGCTCTCCGGTCGGAGCGGCCTGCTGACCGCTCCCACCGGTTCTGGCAAGACGCTCGCGGTCGGCCTCGGCGCTTTGCTCGACGGATTGCAGCGCGACGCCCGCGGCCCGGCCGGATTGCAGCTCCTTTGGATCACGCCGGTGCGCGCGTTGGCCCACGAAATTGCCTTGAGCCTCACGGAAGCCGCGGACGGACTCTCCCTCGGCTGGCGGGTCGGTGTCCGCACGGGCGATACGGCCGCGGCAGAACGGCGGTCCCAGCGCACCGCCCTCCCCGAACTCCTCGTCACCACCCCCGAATCCCTGCACCACCTGATCGCTTCGCCCGGGAACCGCACGACCCTGGCCGGGCTCCGGTGGCTGGTGGTCGACGAATGGCACGAGTTGCTCGGGACGAAGCGGGGCGTCGCCCTCGAGTGCGCACGGGAGTACCTATACGAGCTAAACCCCGACCTCGGGATTTGGGGGTTAAGTGCCACTTTGGGCAACCCGCGCGAAGCCGCGGAGGTGCTCGTCGGCCCAGCCCGGCTGGACGAAGTCGTTTTTGTCGATCCGCCCATCGCGAAGGAAACCGAGGTGGTTCCGGTCATGCCGGAGGCCTTTGCCCCGCTGGCATGGGCAGGACATTTGGGGCTGGGTCTGGTCCCGCAGGTGGTTGATATTCTCCGCGCCCACCGCTCGACGCTGGTGTTCACGAACACGCGCGCCCAAGCCGAGCTGTGGTACCGGCACCTGCTCGAAGCGGAGCCGGGCCTGGCCGGGGTGCTCGCGGTCCACCACGGATCGCTGGATGGTACGGTCCGCAGGTGGGTGGAGGACGGCTTGCGGGACGGCACCCTCCGCGCCGTGGTGTGCACGAGCTCGCTGGACCTCGGTGTGGACTTCGGACCTGTCGAGGCGGTGGTCCAAATCGGCGGACCGAAGGGCGTGGCGCGGTTCGCCCAGCGCGCGGGCCGCTCCGGCCACCGCCCCGGCGCCGCCTCCCGCATCCACTTCGTGCCCACCCACGGCCTCGAGCTTCTCGAATGCGTCGCCCTGCGCGAGGCGCTTCAGGCGGGCGTCACCGAGCCTCGGGTTCCGCTTGAGGGCTGCTGGGACGTGCTCGTGCAGTTCTTGTGCACCCTTGCGCTGGGCGATGGTTTGGTCCCCGATACGGCACGCAAGCTTGCGGAACGTACTTGGGCCTTCCGCACCCTCGACGAGGCGACCTGGCGGTGGTGCCTGGACTTCATCGCTACGGGCGGCCCGGCGCTGGCGGCCTACAGCGATTACCGGCGCGTCCTTCCGGGTGAGGTGTGGAAAATGGCGGGTGGGCGGGTGGCCCGTCGTGCCCGGATGTCCATCGGGACCATCGTGTCCGATCCGCTTTTCCGCGTGGTGCGGGTCGGGCAGCGGGGTGGAGCACTCGGACATGTGGAGGCGTCGTTTGCGACGTCGCTGGAGGTGGGGGACGCGTTTTGGTTCGCCGGCGAATGCCTTGCGTTCGTCCGGCGCAAAGAATCCACGCTGTACGTCACCCGGTCCGCGGCCGATACGCGCCGGGTTCCTTCCTACCAAGGGGGGCGGCTTCCGCTGAGTTCGGAGCTCGCACAGGGCCTGCGGCGGGCCCTCGAGCAGGCTGGAGAAGCACACGATTCCGCGCCGAGATCCGCGGAAATTGAGCGCATTTTGCCCCTGATATCCGTTCAACGTACCCGGTCGCAGGTGCCACGCCGAAACGAGACGCTCGTGGAGACCTATACCGACGAAGACGGAGTGCACGTCGCGGTGTTCCCATTTGCGGGCCGGCTCGTCCACGAGGCGCTGGCCATGGTGTGCGCACACCGGCTGAGTGTGCGCATGCCGCGCACGTTTACATGGGCGTGCAACGACTACGGATTCGAGCTGCTGACCGAGGCGCCCTGGCCGGTCAAGGATTTGTTGGGGCCAGACGTGCTGGGAACTGAGGGGCTCAGCGCGGACATTTTGAACGGTGTAAATGCTGCGGAGTTGGCCCGTCGGCGCTTCCGCGACATCAGCGTCATTGCAGGGTTGACCTTCACCGGTTTCCCAGGCGCTCCGGTGAAGGACCGCCACATCTCGACCCATGCGGGCTTGCTCTTCGAGGTCCTTGCCGACCACGATCCGGGCAATTTGCTCCTGCAATAGGCGTACGATGAACTCCTTGCGGAACGGTTCGAGTGGGGCCGGCTGCTCGAGGCGCTCGAAGCACTGCGGGCTTCGACGTGGATCTACCGGGAGGTGCCCGGCCCGACGCCGCTGTCGTTCCCGCTGGCCATCGACCGGTTGCGGGAGCGGCTCAGCTCCGAGCGGATGGAAGACCGGATCCGCCGGATGTTCGCGGTGTGAGTCGGCGGCGTTACCTTCGCGGTTCCATGCAAGGAATGCGCATTCTCCTCACCGTCCTGCTCGGGACCGTGCTGTCCGGGGCCGCCATCGGCCAGTCCACGATCAAGGGGTTTCTGCGCGACAAAGGGTCGGGTGAGCCGGTGATGTTCGCAAATGTGACTCTGCAAGGCACAACCTACGGGGCCGTTTCGGACATCGAAGGGTATTTCAGTTTGAGCCAAATTCCCGCCGGAACCTACACGCTGGTGGTCGCCTCCATGGGCCATGAAGAGGTTCGAGAAGAAGTCAATTTGGCTTCCGGTAAGTTGTTGACAAAGAACTATCTATTGATTCCCCGTGTGATCGAGTTGGGAAGTGCGGAAATCACGGCGGACCGCCAGGAAGCCCAAACGAAAGTCAACCTCTCCATCGCCACCATCCGCCCCGCCGACCTCAAGCGCATCCCCAGCTTCGGCGGCCAGCCGGACCTGGTCCAAGCCCTCCAGGTCATGCCCGGTTTCGTGAGCACCGGCGACCAAGGCGGTCAGCTCTACATCCGCGGCGGCTCGCCCATCCAGAACAAGGTCCTGCTCGACGGCATGATCGTGTACAACGCGTTCCACAGCATCGGCCTCTTCAGCGTGTTTGATTCCGACGTCATCGCGAACGCCGACGTGTACACCGGTGCGTTCTCCGGCAAATTCGGGGGCCGCATTTCGTCCGTCATGGACATCCGGACGCGCGACGGCAACAAGCAGCGGTTCACGGGCAAGGTGGGGGCCAGTCCCTTCGGGGCCAAACTCACGCTGGAAGGGCCCCTCAAACGTCTGAACGAAAAGGGGGGCGGCATTTCGTACATCCTCTCGCTGAAGCACAGCTACCTCGCCGCGACCTCGCCCTACCTCTACGACTATGTCAACCGGGACGGCAAGGGACTTCCGTTCGATTTCACCGACGCCTACGCAAAGATCAGTTTCGGCGGGGCAGGGGGGAGCAAGTTCAACCTGTTCGGCTTCCGCTTCACGGACCAAGTCAGTTACCAGGCACTCAGCAACCTCAACTGGACGAATACCGGGGCAGGCGGCAACTTCACCGTGGTGCCTTCCGGTTCTGCGGTCCTCATGAATGGACACTTCTCGGCCAGCGATTACCGCATCTTCCTCGCAGAAGAAGGGCTGGCAGACCGGTACAGCAAGGTCAACGGGTTCAACTTCGGCCTGGACTTCAAGTACGTCCTGGGCGAAGACGATGTACAATACGGACTCGAGGTCGTGGGCATGCGCACGGATTTCCGCACGTTCAACCTGCTCGGGGTAGGCGTGGAGCAGGTAGACAATACTACCGAGTTCGGGGGCTACATCGACTACCGCATCCACCGGGGGCCCTGGATCATCAACCCCAGCATGCGGATGCAGTACTACAGCTCGCTTGCGCGCTTTCGTCCGGAGCCGCGCATCGGCATCAAGTACAAGGCCACAGAACGGCTCCGGTTGAAGGCAGCGGCGGGTTTGTATTCCCAAAACGTCATCGCATCGAACTCGGACCGTGATGTGGTCAACCTGTTTTACGGCTTTCTCGCCGGTCCGCAGAACCTGCAAAACGACTTTGTGACGCCGAACGGGCAAGTACGGGAAGTCCGCCACTCGCTCCAAACCGCAGAACACCTCGTGGCCGGCTTCGAATTCGATGTCACGGAGCGGATCTCTCTCAACGTCGAAGCGTACCTCAAGAACTTCTCCCAACTCACGAATCCGAACCGCAACAAGCTCTTCCCCGACGACGCAGACCACGCCGACGTGCCCGAGGTGCTCCGCAAAGACTACATCATCGAATCGGGTTTTGCTCGCGGCGCCGACATCGTCCTTGAGTACGAGGAGAAGTACACGTACCTCTGGCTCGTGTACGGCCTCGGCAACGTGGACCGCTGGGACGGGGACCGCTGGTACGACCCGGTGTTCGACCGGCAGCACAACATCAACCTCGTCGCTTCGCAAGGATTCGGCAAGGAAGGCAAATTCGGGGTGAGCGCCCGTTGGAACATCGGAAGCGGCCTTCCCTTTACCCAAACCCAGGGCTACTACCAACCCCCGAACCTCACCGGCGGCATCGCCTCGGACTACATCGTTGCGAACGCTCCGGACCTCGCCATCCAGTACGGTGCGCTCAACGAAGGCCGCCTCCCGGCCTACCACCGCCTCGACATCAACCTGCGGCGAACCTTTGACTTCTCTGCAGGCGTCCCTGGTCCTGCGCGCAGCCTCGAGGTCTCGGCGGGCATTACGAACGTGTACAGCCGGAACAACGTTTTCTACATCAACCGCGTCACCGGAGAGCGTGTCGATCAGCTCCCGTTCCTCCCCACGGTGGGCTTGGACTGGTCGTTCTAACCCTTCCTGCGCGCCCTTCAGGCGCCTTCCGCCAGCAAGGCTTCGGCGTTCGCGAGGGACGCGGCGGTGATTTGGGACCCGCTGAGCATCGAAGCCAGGGCCTCGACGCGCTGAGCTCCTGCGAGGGATACAACCTGCGTCACCGGTGGAACGTCCGCAGTTTTGAAGACGAGGAGGTGGTGCGGCGCCCGACTTGCCACCTGGGGCAAATGGGTAATGGCGAGGACTTGGCGGTGCTGCGACATGCCGCGCATCAAGGCGGCCATCCGCGCAGCCACATCTCCTGAAACCCCGGTGTCGATTTCGTCCAGCACAATGGTCGGTGCCAAGGCGAATGCTCCGGTGGCAGCCTTCAAGGCAAGCATCAACCGGCTCCGTTCGCCTCCAGAAGCCACAGCAGTCAGTGGGAGGGGAGCCGTTCCTGCATTTGCGGAAAAGAGCACTTCCACGTCTTCGGTCCCCAGCGCATCCGGCGACTTCATGGGGGCAAAGACGAATTCCAGAGCAGCGTCTCCCAGCTTCAATCCCGCGAGGTGCTCCCGGGTCTGCGCGACGAGGGCCAGTGCCGCAGCATGCCGCGACGTGGCAAGTGCCTCTCCTGCAGCGTGCATCGCCGCGTAGGCCGTGCGTTCTTCCGCTTGGGCGCGCTCCCAGGCCGCTGCACGGTCTTCCACTCCGAGCAAGGATGCTGCTAGGAATTCTTCGTGCGTACGCAAGGCGCCTGCATCCGCACAGCGGTGCTTCGTCCGCAACCGTTCAAACTCAGCGATCCAATGCTCCAGATGTGCCAGGCGTTCCGGATTCTCTTCGGTTACATCGGCCAGCCCGCCGAGGGACCGGGCGATGTCAAGTACCTCGACGCGCACCGAGGACAGACGTGCGGCAAGTTCTTCCGTGTCGGGTGTGGTCGTCGCACTTTGGAGCAGTTTCGCCGCGGCTGCAAGGGCATCGAGGCCTCCAGATGAACGGTCGTCGCCCTCCAACGCAGCCGCAGCAGCGTAGAGCGCAGTCCGGTGTTCCGTGGCGTGCAGCAGCACTTCTCGTTCCGCTTCCAACGCCGCGAAGTCATTGTGCGCCAGGTCCAGGCGCTCCAGTTCTTGCAGCTGGTACGTGAGGTAATCCACATCCGCCAGCGGAGCAGAGGCTTCGGCTGCGGCGCGCTCGAGGGCTGCCTCGCAGGCTTTCCAGTGCACGAACGCAGTCCGGTACGCGTGGACGATGGGGGCCTGGTCAGCACAGCGGTCGAGCAACCGCAGACGCGTAGACCGTTCCGCGAGCGCACGGGTCTCATCCTGCCCATGCAGGTCCACGCACCGCAATCCGAGCTCTTTGAGATCCGCTACGCTGCACGGAGTGTCGTTGATGAAGGCACGGGAGCGCCCTGCGGCCGCGATTTCTCGCCGCAAAATCAACCCACCCGTGGACTCGAATCCCCGCTGCTCAAGCCAATCTGCGTGCGGTTGAACTTCAAACTCGGCCTCCACCGTGCACCGTGCAGCACCCGCTCGAATCACGGTCGCGTCTGCCCGGTCTCCCAAGGCGAGTCCCAAGGCGCCGAGCAAGATCGATTTGCCCGATCCCGTTTCCCCCGTCAAAGCGGTCATGCCCGGATGCAACTCCAGGTGGACCGCTTCGAGCAGAGCGAAGTTCGAAATGGAAAGCCGCTGCAACATCTTCAGCCGAGGATGCTGTCGTACTTGCTGATGTTGCCCGGGTCCATCTGCTTGAGAACCGGGAGCAACCGCGTCTTTTCTGGCTCAGGTGCCGGACCGAACACCTTCAGGATTTCGTCGGATTTTGCCAGAAAAAAGAGCTGCAGGTTGTAGGAGGAGGGCCGGATGCGGTGGGTTTGGCGCATCTCGATGAGCGCATCCGCAATGGTCATCCGGGCCTTGTCCACGTCTTCGCAGAGCCGGTCCATGCCGAGCCGGTGGTAGTGGTAGAGGCAGCTGCGCACCGGGCGGAAGGTTTGGCTCAACATGTTCTCCACCAGCCAATACCGGTTTTGCTGGGATTGCGAAGCTTTCCAGCCGGCCTGGGGTGCGTTTTGGGCATTTGCCACGATGGTCTGCGCCTTCAAGAACTGGTCGGTTCCACCTTCTAATCCCATGGAGTCGTAATCCATGCCCAGGATCATGTAGGCATAAAAAGCCAGCACCGAGCTGAGGTTGTCCCGGAATTGATCCGGCATGAACTGAATGACGGAGCTGCCGTCCCACACGAATTCAAAGTCTCCGTCGTTGACGAAGAACATCGGGGTCTTGTAGTCGGAGTTGTACACCGGGCGGGAGCTCTGAATCTGGAGGTTCCCTTTGAAGTTCGTGGGATTGACGGCTTCGGTGATGGTCAATTGCATCGTGCACTCGATGCGTTCTTCCATGCGAAACTCATCGTTCGTCCACCGCCTTCCGTTGATGAACTCCCGGATGGACGATTCCAGAGACTCGACGACGGTCGCTTCGAGGTTCGAAATCTGGGGTGCGATGACGTTGACCGTGCAGTTCAACTCTTGTGCAGAGCTGCCCACGTGGATCAGCGCGAAGGTTGCGAGCAGGACGAGGTGCTTCATCGTGGTGGTAGCAGCGAAATCAGGTGGGATACGAGGGCATTTGCCGCCTCCTGTTTCGCCCGCAGGGTAAAGGTATGTGAATTCCCGTCCGGGGTCAGGAGGGTCAATTCACTGGCGTCGGCGCCTAGTGCACCGCCGTCGTCCGCGGTGGTGTTGTAGACGATGAAGTCGAGCCCTTTTGCGTGCAACTTCTCCCATCCCATGTCGAAGCTTCTGCCGGAGTCTAACGCGAATCCGCCGATGCACTGTCCTGGCCGCCGGGCGGCCGCTACCGCAGCCAGCACATCCGGATTGGGGACCAAATCCAGCGACGCAGGAAGCGCATGCCGCCGCAACTTGTGCGACACGGAGAAGCCGGGACGCACGTCAGCCACGGCCGCGACCCCGATGAAGAGGTCGGCCTGTGCGCACCGCTCCAGGACTGCATCGCGCATTTGGACAGCCGTTTCTACATGCACAACGGTGTGGAGGCCCGCTGGAACGGGCACAGCCACCGGCCCGCACACCGCGGTGACTTCTGCGCCGGCATCGCGCAACGCTTCACACAGCGCAAATCCCATCTTTCCTGAACTCCGGTTTCCTAAGAAACGCACGGCGTCGATCGGTTCGTGTGTGGGCCCTACAGTGAGCAGGGCACGCAGGCCCCGCAGCGGGAGCATGGAGTTGAAGCGGGCTTCCAAGGCATCGGCGATGGCCTCCGGTTCGACCATGCGGCCTTTCCCGTCCAGCCCACTGGCGAGCGGTCCGGATGCGGGTTCGAGCACCTGGACCCCGCGGGAGGCGAGGAGGGCGAGGTTCGAGCCCGTGGCCGGATGCGCGTACATGTCCAAATCCATGGCCGGGGCAATCACCACCGGGCACCGGCTGCTCAGGAACACGGCTTGCAGCAAGTTGTCACACGAACCGTGTGCGAACGCAGCGGCTGTTTCTGCCGTGCAAGGTGCTACTAAGAATACATCGCCCCACAGGCCCAGCTCTACGTGGTTCGTCCATGTCCCCTCGTGTACATGTTCCGTGAATTCGCTGTACACCCGGTGGCCCGTCAGGGTCGCAAGGGTCAAAGGCGTGATGAATTCCGTCGACGCGGAGGTCATGACCACCCGCACTTCCGCTCCCCGCCGCATCAATTCGCGCGCGAGCACAGCTGCTTTGTAGGCCGCGATGCTGCCGGAAATCCCGAGAAGGACCTTGCGGCCAGAAAGTGCGGACCACCCCGCCATGGGACTCAGTGCGCGGCCTCCGGGCGCTCCAAAGCAGGCTGTGCAGCCCCCTTCTCTTCGTAGATGTGAAGCAAGTTCTGCTTCAGTTCTGCGATGGCAATGCTGTGCGGCTTCGGGAGACGCTCATAGAACTTCGAAATCTCGATTTGTTCCCGGTTTTCGAAGACCTCATCGAGCGAATCCGTGGGTGCCACGAACTCTTCGAGCTTGTGCCCGAGCTCGGTGCGCAACTCCGTCGCGATTTGGTTGCTCCGCTGGCTCAATAAGACAATCGTTTCGAACAGGTTGCCGGTCCCGTTTTGCTCGAGGTTGTAGGTGTCCCGCGTTTCCGTGGTCCGGTCGGCTTTGATGCTCTTGAAGTTCATGGCGTAGGGGAGCTGGAAGTTTCCGCGTCTTTGAGTTCATCTATCCGGCGGATGCAGGCATCGTAAATCCGTTGCGCATCTGCCGCATGCTGACTTTTCGGGTAGCGGGCGACAAAATTATGAAAAGCAGCGATGGCTTCGGAGTACCGTTCGATTTTTCTTCGGTCGGTGCTCAGGGAGGCGTACTGGAAATGTGCATCGAGGATGAGCCACAAGGCCTGTTCGCGGTGCGGTGAATCGGGGTGGTCTCGCAGGTGCTGAGCAAGCGCGAGGGTGGCTGCTTTGAATTGCCCCGTCGTGTGGTACAGCGCTGCGAGGTCGAAGTCCTTGTCGTCGAGTTTGCGCCGCAACGTGGTGATCAAGTGCTGGCTGGAGTCCCGCAGTGCGCTCGAGGGGTAGCGGTTCATGAACAGCTGCAATTCCTCGATGGCCGCCCGGGTTTCGGTTTGGTCAAGCGAAGCATCCGGGCTCAATCGGTAGCTGCAAGCCGCTGAAAGAAAGGAAGCTTCTTCCGCGCGCAGATCGTAGGGGAAGGCCTTCGCAAAGCTCTTGTAGTGGTAGCGCGCGAGGTACAAATCGTTCACGCAGTAGTGCGCGCGGGCCAAATGCCACTGCACCTCCCGTGCTTGCTCGGTGCCGCGCATCAGCCCCGACAACTCGTCTAGGATGGGCAGCGCCCCCATGCACTTCCCGCTGTCTACATAGGCCACCGCCCGCTCGAACTTGTAGTCCAGATCCGGACTTTTCAGCACTTTATTGTAGTCGTTGCAGCCGAGGGCGACTGCACACACCGCTACGTGGACAAAGTTGCGAAGCATCGCCGCGAAGGTAGGGTGCTCGGTTCGGTTATCTTTGGCCTCGAAAACCTGATTCCCTTGGATATTTTCGATCGCATCCGCAAGGACCGGGGACCGCTGGGCCAGCATGCCCGCGAGAGCCACGGCTACTTTACCTTCCCGAAGCTGGAGGGCCCGATTTCGAACCGCATGACCTTCCGCGGGAAGGATGTACTGGTTTGGTCCATCAACAATTACCTCGGTTTTGCGAACCATCCGGCCATTCGCCAAGTGGATGCAGAGGCGGCGGCGGATTGGGGCATGGCGTACCCGATGGGAGCTCGGATGATGTCTGGCCAAACTTCCCAGCACGAGGCACTCGAGGCGCAGCTCGCCGACTTCATGGGGAAAGAAGATGCGTTCCTCCTCAACTACGGGTACCAGGGCTGCATGTCGGCCATCGAGGCGCTTGTGAGCCGCCACGACGTCATTGTGTACGACAGCGAATCGCACGCGTGCATGGTCGACGGTGTTCGCCTGCACCAAGGCAAGCGGTTCGTCTTCCAGCACAACGACATGGAAAGCTTCGAGAAGCAGCTCCGCCGTGCAAAAACCCTGGCTGATTCTCAGGGCGGTGGAGTGCTTGTGGCCACCGAAGGCGTCTTCGGGATGGCGGGTGACCAGGGCAAGTTGAAGGAAATCTGTGCGTTCAAGAAGGAATTCGGATTCCGGCTCTTTGTGGACGATGCGCACGGCTTCGGAACCATCGGCCGAGACGGTCGCGGTGCCGGCGATGTGCAAGGCGTTCAAGACGACATCGACATCTACTTCGGCACGTTTGCGAAGTCCATGGCGACGGTCGGTGCCTTCGTGGCCGGGGAGGAGGACATCATCGAGTACCTCCGCTACAACATGCGTTCCCAAACCTTCGCCAAGGCCCTCCCGATGCCCATCGTCATCGGCGCACAGAAGCGCCTCGCGATGATGCGCGACGAGCCCGAGCACATGGAAAAGCTGTGGGTCATCGCAAACGCATTGCAGAGCGGCCTCCGTGCGGCAGGATTCAACATCGGCCACACGAATTCGTGTGTCACCCCGGTCTTCCTCGAGGGCGGCCTCGGCGAAGCCACGAACCTCACGCTCGACCTGCGCGAGAACTACGGCATCTTCTGTTCCATCGTTGTGTACCCCGTCGTGCCGAAGGACACCATCATGCTCCGGCTGATCCCCACGGCGGTCCATACGTTGGAGGATGTGCGCTACACCATTGAGACGTTCTCGTCTGTGAAAGAGAAGCTATTCGCCGGCGAATACCGCAGCGAGCGCATCGCTTCGTGGGCGTGAGCCGGATTTTCATCGAATTGTCTTTCGACGGCCGCGCCTTCCACGGGTGGCAGCGGCAACCGGGGGCGCGCACGGTCCAAGAGGAACTCGAGCGCGCCCTCGGTGTGTGTGCCCGTGCCGGTGCGCCGGTCCCGGTGGTGGGATGTGGACGGACGGACGCCGGGGTCCACGCCAGCTACTTCGTGGCCCATGCCGATGCGGACCTTGCAGCCCTGTCAGAGCCGCTTCTGGCGCGGCTGAATGGCCTGTTGCCGCCCGACGTGGCAGTTTCCGGTGTCCATGCGGTGGGCGACCGGGCCCATGCCCGATTCAGCGCGGTAGAGCGAACATACCGGTATTTCCTGCATGCCTACAAGGACCCGTTCTTGACCGGTCGCTCAACGCGGCTGTACAAAGAACCGGACTGCGATGCCATCCGGCGTGCCGCGCAATTGCTTGTGCGCAAGGGCGATTTCGGTGCGTTCTGCCGGACCGGTGGGAATTCGTCGACCACGCTATGCGATGTGCGGCGAGCGGTGTGGAACGAAGTCGGGCCGGGGAAGTGGGAGTTTGAGATTGCGGCGGATCGGTTCCTGCGCAACATGGTGCGCGCGGTCGTCGGCACGCTGCTGGAAGTAGGCCAAGGAAGGCGTTCGGTGGATGAGTTCGCCGCCGTTTTAGCGTCCGGGGATCGGAGGCAGGCAGGCAAATCGGCCGCTTCCGATGGCCTGTATTTGGCCGACGTAGTGTATCCGGAAGCGGTGTTCTCCCGCCCGTAACTTCGCGCCGCATGTCTGCTCCTCGCAAACCCGGTCTCGACCGAGCCGTTCTCGGCCGCATCCTCGGCCTTGCGGCGCCCTACCGACGGCGGTTTGTGTGGACCGGTATACTTGTGGTGGCGACTTCGGCGCTGATTTGGGTGAGGCCCGCATTGATCCGACAGGCCGTGGATGTGGAGCTCGCAGCGGGCAACATGCAGGGCATGCTCGAGGTGTTTGCAGCCGTGGTGGTCGTGCTGCTTGTGGAGGCGTTTCTGCAGTACCGGTCGGCTTATTTGGCGAATTGGGTAGCCCAATCCGTGAGCCTCGACCTCCGGGGATTGCTGTTCCGGCACGTGGCGCGTTTCCGGTTGCGCTATTTCGATCGCACGCCGGTGGGCACGTTGGTGACTCGGCACGTCGGCGATGTGGACGGCATCGCGGACGTGTTCTCGAACGGCATCCTGAACGCGGTCGGAGACTTGCTTTCGTTGACCGTGGTGGTGGTTGCGATGGCCGTGATTGACTGGAAATTGACCCTGGTGGTGCTCGTGCCGATTCCGGTACTCATCGTGGCGACGCGCCTGTTTCAGCGGGCCATCAAGGCCTCGTTTACGGATGTACGGAACGCTGTTGCGCGCATGAACGAGTTCGTACAGGAGCATGTGACTGGGATGCACATCGTGCAGGCATTCAACCGGCAGCCCCGCGAGGCCCAGCGATTTGCAGAAATCAACGCGGCGCACCGCGAGGCGCACATCCGTTCGGTTTGGGCCTACAGTGTCTTTTTTCCGGTCGTGGAGTTGCTCTCGGCCACGAGCGTTGCGCTGCTCCTGTGGCTGGGGATGAACGACGTGCTCGCCGAGCGCGTCACCCTCGGGGTGCTCCTGCAGTTCATCCTGTATGTCTTTATGTTGTACCGGCCCATCCGGCAACTCGCGGACCGTTTCAATGTGCTCCAAATGGGCGTCGTGAACTCCGAACGGGTGCTGGCCTTGCTCGCCACAGAAGAGGCCATGCCGGACGAAGGAACCACCACGGACGTGGCGTTCGCGGGCGAAATTCGCTTCGAAGGGGTTTGGTTTGCGTACGTGCCGGACACGTGGGTGCTGCGGGATGTGACCTTCACCATCCGACCAGGAGAATTGGCGGCTTTCGTCGGAGCTACGGGAAGTGGAAAGTCCACGGTGGTCAACCTGTTGAGCCGATTCTACGAGGTAGACCGCGGGACCATCACCCTCGACGGCGTAGACATTCGCGAGATTCCGCTGTCCATCTTGCGCAGTCGAATTGCGGTTGTTTTGCAGGAGGTGTTTCTCTTCTCGGATACGTTGCGGCACAATGTGACGCTTTGGAATGCGGACATCGGCACCGAGGCACTCGATGCCGCCGCCCGTGAAATCGGGGCCTCAGCCTTCATCGACCGGCTTCCGGATCGCTGGGAAACCCAAGTCCGGGAACGGGGCGCGATGCTCAGCGTGGGCCAACGTCAACTCGTGGCCTTCCTCCGCGCATCCGTGGTGCATCCTGCCGTCCTCGTCCTCGACGAGGCCACGGCCTCCATCGACTCCGAGAGCGAACAGCTGATCCAGCAGGCCACCGAGCGGATCACACGCGGCCGGACCTCCCTGGTCGTCGCCCACCGACTCAGCACGGTCCGCAACGCCGACCGCATCTTCGTGCTCGAAGCCGGCGAACTCGTGGAGTCCGGAACCCACGAGGAGCTCAGCGCCGCCGGCGGTGCGTACAGCCGACTCGTGGAAGCGCAGTTCAGTGCACTGCAGGAGTGAAGCCAACCCGATGCAACCAAGGCATCAGGGAGTATCCTGCTTCGCTGCCGATGCTGCTGAGTTCCGCTTGGATCTGATTGTTGCTCACGCGACCGAGCAAGATGTTTTTTCTCAATCGATTGATTCTCCGATCGAGTTTCACCAACGAATTCACCCAGTCCCCCATTCCCATCTCGGTGAGGGTCGATTGGTGTTTTCGTGCGAAAGAACCGTAGGGACTATTCAAAAACAACGCAATGGCTACACGCTGCGACCAAGACCCCTCGGACATTTTCGAACGCATGTAGTCCCGCTTCTTTACAAACTTTCGTGCTTTTCCGTTGTAAAAATCCTGCACGGACAACTGGAATCGGGTGGTGCGATCCATGCGTTGAGCAGCAAAGAATTGGAAGATTTCTGAAATCCCTACGAAGCTGAGGGTCGGACGGATTGTGACGAGTGATACCATACGCAGTTGTACGGAAATCAATAGCAAAAGGTTTCACTTCAAATGCACTTGAAGTGGTCGAAGGGTTCACCGCAAGCGGTGCACGCAAAGTGGGCTTTGCAGGCTGTGGAACCGAAGGGACTCACCAGGCGTGTTTCGCGGCTGCCGCAGCGCGGACAGGACACGGCGGTGGAAGTGCCCGTGAGAAACCTGCGGTCAGCCGTGGTGCCTTCGGGCGGTGCAATTCCGTGGATGCGCATTTTTTCCCGGGCCTCCGGGCCGATGCGGTCGGTGCTCCAGATCGGGTTTCCGACCCAAACCACAGAAACCGCCGAGCCCCAGGTGGAAACGGCTGATTTCACATTGTCGAGAATGACATCCGAAGCCGGGCACCCCAAGTAGGTGGGAAGCAGCTCGACCGTGAAGTTCCCTGCGCCATCCGACACGATGTTCCCCACCATGCCGAGTTCTTCGATGGAAAGGAAGGGAAGCTCCGGGTCAGGAACCTCTCGAATTACGCGCGCGATTTCATCTTCGGTTACCACGTCGCTCCGGGGTAGGTCCGCTGCAGCACCTGCATTTCTGCAAGGAGGTAGCTGAGATGCTCCGTGTGGTGGCCTTGTTTTCCGCCGCGTTGGCGTAGCCCCAAATCGGGGACAGGAAGTTCTGCTTCTGCAAGGCAGGATGCCACGGCGTGGTGCCAATCCGCATACCACGAGGAGGGGAGGGGACAGAGTCCAGCCTCGGCTGCAGAAGCGTCCAGTGCATCGTCTTCGAACAGTTCGCCGCACCACGGAGCGAGGCGTTCCAGTGCCGCCAAGGTCCTGCTGCGGCTTTCTTCCGTGCCGTCGCCGAGCCGGATGACCCACTCGCGGGCATGGGCCACGTGGTATTTGAGTTCGGTCGCGGCTTTGCGGGCGAAAGCTGACGTGGCGGGGTCCCAGGAACCGGCTGCGACTGCTTCCGCCTTGCGCGCAGCGAATTCGGCGTAGAACAGGTGGCGCACCAAGGTGTGTGCGAAGTCCCCGTTCAACTGCTCGACGAGCAAGTGGTTGTGGAACTCGCGGTCGGTGCGGAAAAAGGCCAAATCGTCTTCAGTCCTGCCTAGGCCCTCGAGTTCGCCGGCGCGCGTCAGGAGCCACCGCGCCTGGCCGATGAGGTCCAGGGCGAGGTTCGTCAGGGCGATGTCTTCTTCGAGGACCGGGCCATGGCCGCACCATTCCCCTAACCGTTGTCCTAGGATGAGTGCATCATCGCCCCACCGCATCAGCCAAGCCGCGTGTTCGGCGGATGTCATCACATGTTCCGGACCTCGTCCGGCAGCTCGTAAAACGTGGGGTGGCGGTAGACCTTGTCGTCCGAGGGGTCGAACAGGATGTCCTTCTCACCGGGGGAAGACGCGGCGATGGCGGAGGCCGGGACGACCCAAATGCTCGTGCCTTCCTGCCGACGGGTGTACACGTCCCGCGCGTGGCTCAGGGCCATTTCCGCGTCGGCGGCATGCAGGCTGCCCACGTGGCGGTGGCTCAGCCCTTGGCGGCTGCGGATGAAGACCTCCCACAGAGGCCATTCGGCGGACGTGCTCATGCGGCAGTGCGTGAGGCCGCAGCGCGGCGTTTGGCAGCGTGGGCACGGGCGGCTTCGCGCACCCAGGCGCCGTCCGCATGGGCCTGCTTCCGAGCTTCGAGCCGTTCGCGGTTGCAGGGGCCATTCCCGGAGACGACCTGCTGGAATTCCGTCCAGTCGATGGCACCGAAGTCGTAGT